>NZ_BAAAMU010000091.1:21989-41088 GCF_039529435.1 Nonomuraea maheshkhaliensis | reverse complement strand
CCCTTGCGCTGCCAGGCGTGCGCGCTCTCCATGGCCAGCGCCGTCGCCATCGCGGCCGGGGCGTCGTCCTGCGGGAACGCCCGCCGCGCGGCCTCGAAGTCCTGGTCGAGCAGCAGCGCGCCGAACGCGCCGACCTCGTCGGAGGTCAGCGCGAGCGCGGCCCGCGCGGCCTCGACGTCGTCGATCCTGACGCGGGTGAACGCCAGCGGCAGCGCGGCGCGGTCCTGCCTGCCCTCGGCGATCAGACGCTCGTGCAGGCGGCAGGCGGCCAGCAGGTCTCCCTGCCTCTCGTACACGCCGACCAGCCCGGCGGCGGCCTCGACGCGCAGCCCCTGGTGCGCGCACTCCAGCACCGACTCGTACGCGGACCGCGCCTCGGCCGGGTCGTCCTCCTCGACGAGCCCGCCGAGCTGGTACGCCACCCACGGCGCGAGCACGGGATGCCCCTCCGCCCTGGCCCGGCGCAGCAACTCGACGGGCTGGGCGGCACCCGTGGGCAGGTCCTTGCGGATCAGCGCCGTGTACGACAACGCCAGCGGGTCCCCGCTGTCCGCCGCCCGCGCGAACATCGCCGCCGTCTCCGACAGGTCGTACCCGAGCACGGCCAGCAGCTGCGCGAACACGGCGAGGCCGATCGCGGAGACCGACGGGTCGGGATGCTCGGTGGTGACCTCGTAGCGGGTCAGGCCCTCCTCCCTGCCGAGCCGCTGGTGGGCGCAGGTCGCGGCCAGCACGGGGTGCGACTCCTCGCCCGACTCGCGCAGCAGGTGCAGCAGGAACGTCGCGTGCAGCCCCTGAGCCACGTCGTCGCCCTCGGCCACGTAGGCCAGCAGCTCGTCGGCCTGTTCCCGGTCGCCCTCCCCCAGCTCCAGCTGGGCCAGCGCCACCATGGCCCGCGACGACTCGGCCGGCGCCTCGGAGTCGACGGCTCCGCGCAGCAGCCGCCTGGCCTCGGCCAGGTCTCCCTCGCGCAGCCGGGCCAGGCCGTCGTCGATGTCCTGGAGCGCCTGCTCCGCGACGGGGTCGGCCAGCGGCTGCTGCCTGGCGGCATGCTCAAGCAGCAGCGCGGCCTTGAACGAGGTATCGGGGTCCTCGCTCGCCGCGGCCAGCCCGGCCAGCTCCACGACCTCGTCGCGTACCTCCCGATGAGCGTCGTGCAGCATGCCGAGCAGCGCGACGCAGATCGAGGTCCACTCGTTCTCGCCGGCCTCCAGCACGGCGCGCAGCTCGGCCAGCGCCTCGGCGCTCTCGCCCGCCTCGGTGTGCATCTGGGCCAGGCAGGCGTGCGCCTCGACGGCGTACTCGCGCTGACCGCTGGCGATCACCCGGTGGAAGATCGCCTTGGTCTCGGCCACGTCGCCGAGCTGCGCGGTCGCCTTGGCCAGTTCGATCAGCGCGGGCAGCCGGAACTCGGGCCTGGGGTCCTCGGCGGCCACCCGGTAGGCGGCGGCGGACTCGGCGTACTCGCCCAGATCCACCAGCACCGCACCGAGCAGGCTGTGCGCCATGGCCAGGTGGTCGGGGTGGCCGACGGCGATGGCGTGCTCGCACACCTCGCGGGCCGCGCCGAACTTCCCTTCGTCGGCGTAGGCCTGGTAGAGCTTGAACGCCGACAACGACACCACCTCCGGGTCGCCGCAGGTCAGCAGCGCCCGGTAGTCGTCCTCGGTCTCGGCCACCTCGTACAGGTCCCTGGCCGAGGCCGGGTCCTGCTCGAAGTCGGGCAGCTCCAGGCGGGCGGCCAGCTCCGCCACGGAGGGGCTGTCACACCTGCGGGCCCGCTCCAGCGCCGCCTGCGCGCCCGGCTCGTCGCCGAGCTGCGTGAGCACGAGCACGAGGGCGGTGTCGGCGAGCGCGGCCACCTCGAAATCCGCCCCGTCGGAGGCGATCATGAGCACCCGGTGCGCCGCCGCCCACTCCTTCGCCGTCACGAGCATCATGCCCATGGCGATGGCCGAACGCTGCCCGAACACGGGGTCGCCCGACTGGATCACCGACCTGTGCGCCGCCTCCGCTCCCTCCAGGTCACCCTGCTCCATCAGCAGCCCGGCCAGCAGATGGGACGCCTCCGGGTCACCCGTGGCCGCTATCTGCCTGAACAGCACGGCGGCCTGGTCGAGGTCTCCCGCTTTCCAGTGGCTCATGGCCGCGTCAAGCTGCTCCGACGCCATCATTCACTCCAAAGTCATCCAACAATGTGAAAAAGCTACACATGTGGCACGCGCGTCACAGGGCATTCCGAGATCTCCCGTCCTCACGCGTAGAACCCGGGGAGCGCCGTAGCGTAGTGCTCATGGGCAAGGCGTTCTGGATCGATCAGGAGTTCGACAGGGACCGCGACGGGCGCTATGCCGTACACGTCCGCAAGAACCTGGACGAGTTCGAGTGGGGTGACATCGCGCCCGTGCGTTTCGCCTGCACGGCGTGGCGGCTGGCCGCGCCGCCGTTCCTCGACCCCGGCTACGTACGGTGGGACCGGCGCGTTCTGGAGGCGACCTGCCACCGCAACACCTGGGACGGCACGCTCTACGCGCGGGTCAGGGTCGTGTCGCCGCTGCCTGAGGAGCTGCGGCGCTCGCGGACGTGGTGGCGCGACCGCGGCTGGCTGGGCTGGCAGGAGACCTTCGGCCAGTACGTCGAGCCGACCCAGCAGGACCTGGCCAGGATCCCGTTCCTGCGTGCCTCCCTCCTCGTCGAGGCGCCGGTGCCGCTGGACGACCTGCCGCCCGAGCCCGAGGGGCCGCACGAGGAGGTCGAGCAGAGCGCGCACCGGGCGGTGACGGTGCTCGCCCGCGAGCTCAACGCGCTGGTGTCGCCGGTGCTCGACCAGCTCGGGCCGATGCACTGACCCTGCCCTGAGAATCCTGCTCAGCGGACCCTGCTCAGCGGACCCTGCTCAGCGGACCCTGCGGCGAGCATGCCTGATGCTCCTGTGGGTAACAGAGGCCCATGAGAACGCCTCTCGTGGTGCTGGCGCTGATCCTGGTGCCGGTCTCGGCGTGCGCCGTGGACACCGCGTCCCCCGCACGAGCGGCCGAGCGCTTCCACGCGGCGATCTCCGCCCACCAGGAGCGGGCCGCGTGCGCGATGCTCACCCGCGAGACCGCCGACAGGCTGCCCGCCCGGGGCCAGACCTGCGCCGACGCGCTGAGGGAGCTGGGGCTCGGCCCCGGCGGCGGGGTCACCTCGGTGAGCGTGTGGGGCGACGAGGCGCAGGTCCGCCTGCGCGGCGACACGCTCTTCCTGCGCCGCTTCAGCGACGGCTGGCGGATCAGCGCGGCGGGCTGCAGCCCGGTGCGCGATCTCCCGTACGAGTGCGAGGTGGAGGACTGATGCGGGTGATGTTCGGGCTGACCCTGCTGGTGATCGCGCTCGGGCTGGCGGGCTTCTTCGCGATCGGATGGTCGAGGCTGTGAGATGGGTCAGGGAGAACGCGCTGTCGCTGACGTTCCTCATCCTGTTCCTGCTGGCGCTGGGCGGGCAGGCCGTGGCCGGGCTGCTGCAGTTCAACGACCAGCAGCTGGCCGAGGGCGCCGAGCCGGTCTCGCTGGTGCGGTTCGTGACCTCCTCGTCGTTCGCGGTGGACGTGGCGGAGAACTGGCAGTCCGAATACCTGCAGTTCTTCCTGTTCATCATGCTCACCGTCTGGCTGGTGCAGAAGGGCTCGCCCGAGTCCAAGGAGCTCGGCGAGGAGGGGCGCGAGTCGGACGAGGAACAGCGGATCGGGCCGCACGCCGGGCCGGGCTCGCCGCGCTGGGCCAGGGTCAAGGGGATGCGGCTGTGGCTGCTCAGCAACTCGCTCGGGATGGTGATGGGCGCCGTCTTCCTGCTGTCGTGGCTGGCGCAGTCGGTGGCGGGGCAGGCGGCGTACAACGCGGAGCGGCTCAGTGACCTGCGCGATCCGGTCACCTGGGGCTCGTACGTGACCTCGCCGGAGTTCTGGAACCGCAGCCTGCAGAACTGGCAGTCGGAGCTGCTGGCCGTGCTGTCGATGGTGGTGCTGTCGATCTATCTGCGCCAGCGGGGCTCACCGGAGTCGAAGCCGGTCGGGGCGCCGCACGCCTCGACCGGGGTCGAGGGCTGACCGGTGACCACGGCGACGACGCGGGTGCCCGGCGCGAGGACGCCCCGCCGGGCAAGGTCGACGATGCCGTAGAGCATCTTGGCCACGTAGATCCGCTCGACCCGATGCCGCTCGGCGAACGCGTCCAGGGCCGGCGTCGTCCTCGCGTACCCGCCGAAGTGGTAGCCGAGCTCGATCGACCAGTTCGGCCACGTGCGGCCGAAGGCCTCCCGCTGCAGCCTGGCCACCTCCTCCCGCAGGAAGCCGCCGCCCTTGAGCACCGCGAACCCGAGCGCCCGCCGCTCCGCGTCGAGGCACCCGGCGATGCCGGCCGAGATGCCCGCCAGGGTGCCGCCGGTGCCGACGGGGCAGCAGATGACGTCGTAGTCGCCGTCGATCTCCCCGGGCAGCTCGGCGCATCCGCGTACGGCCGCCGCGTTGCTCCCGCCCTCCGGCAGGATCACCACGTCCTCGCCCCACCGCGCCCGCAGCCCCGACTGCACCTCCTCGGTGTGCTTGCGCCGGTAGGTGGCCCGGTCGAGGTAGGTGAGCGTCATGCCGCAGGCCGCGGCTCGGGCCAGCGAGGGGTTGAGCGGCAGGTGCTCCTCGCCTCTGATGACCCCGATCGTCTCGATGCCGTGGCGCGCCCCCGCCTCGGCCACGGCCCTGATGTGGTTGGAGTAGGCGCCGCCGAACGTGAGCAGCCGCTTGTGCCCGAGGTTGTACTTGAGTTTGCGCGGTTTGTTGTCGTCGTGCCGCAGGAACACGCGGACCTGACCGAGCCCTGGGTCCAGCAGTTCCTCCATGGCGCTAGTCTACGGTCGGGCCTTTGTTGAGGAGTGTTCGATTATGGGCGTTGTTGAAGCTTTCCGTGCCGCGTACGGCGCGTCCCCCCAGACCGTCTGGCGTGCACCGGGCCGGGTCAACCTCATCGGCGAGCACACCGACTACAACGACGGCTTCGTGCTTCCGTTCGCGGTGCCGTGGGGCGTGACGGCGGCCCTGACCCCGCGCACCGACGGCACCATCCGCCTGCTCTCCCTCCAGGCCCCAGGCGAGCCGGTCACCATGGCCACCCGCGAGGAGTCCAAGGGCTGGACCCGCTACGTCGTCGGCGTGCTCGCGATGCTCGGCGACCGGGTCGAGGGCGCCGACATCGCGATCGACGGCGACGTCCCCAGCGGCGCCGGGCTGAGCTCCAGCGCGGCCCTTGAGGTGGCCGTCGCCTCCGCGCTCAACGACGTGCACGAGCTGGGCCTGACGCCCATGGAGCTGGCCCTGCTCAGCCAGAAGGCGGAGAACGACTTCGTCGGCATGCCCTGCGGCATCATGGACCAGGCCGCCTCGGCGCTGGGCAAGGAGGGGCACGCGTTGTTCCTCGACTGCCGCTCGCTCGGCTCCCGCAACATCCCGCTCGACCTGGCCGCGCACGGGCTGAGCATCCTCATCATCGACACGCAGGTGCACCACGAGCACGCGGGCGGCGAATACGCCAAGCGCCGCGCCGAGTGCGAGTCCGCGGCCCGCAAGCTCGGCGTCCCCGCCCTGCGCGACGTCACCGACCTGGCCGCCGCCCTCGACCAGCTGAAGGGCGACGAGCGCAAGCGCACGATGCACGTCGTGACGGAGAACCACCGCGTCGAGGCGCTGATCGGCCTGCTGCGGGCCGGCCAGGTCACCGAGATCGGCGCCCTGCTCAACGCCTCCCACCTGTCGCTCAGGGACCAGTACGAGGTGTCGTCGCCCGAGCTCGACCTGGCGGTGGAGGCCGCGATCCGGGGCGGGGCCCGGGGGGCGCGGATGACGGGCGGCGGGTTCGGCGGCTCGGCCATCGCGCTGGTGCCGGACGAGCGGCTGGAGGACGTCCAGCGGTCGGTGGCGGACGCTTACGCGGAGCGCGGGTACCAGGCGCCGCGCTTCCTGCCGGCCATCCCCTCCGCCGGCGCCCACCGCCTCTCCTGATCACCGCCTCTCCTGATCACCGCCTCTCCTGATCACCGCCTCTCCTGACGCTGTTCTCTGATCGGTGTCCGGTTTCGCCTAAACTAAGTGGAGCGTCGTTCCGATCGATCGATTGGTCGCCGGAGCCCGTTCCGCTTCGTCGGCGAAGGAGAGCACGGTGCCCACCACAGACCAGCCCATCCCCGAGGCGCCCGGCTCAGGGCGGCCCGGCGCGGCGCCGGTCAGGAACAAGCGGGCCGACGCGCGGCGCAACCAGCAGACGCTGCTGGCCGCCGCCGCCGAGGTGTTCGTCGCCTCGGGCGTCGACGCGCCGATCAGGGAGATCGCGGCCAAGGCGGGCGTCGGGGTGGGGACGATCTATCGCCACTTCCCGTCCCGGGCCGACCTCATCGTCGCCGTCTACCGCCACCAGGTCGAAGCCTGCGCGGAGGCCGGCCCGGCGCTGCTGGCGGAGACCGGCTCCCCGTACGAGGCACTGCGCCGGTGGATCGACCTCTTCGTGGACTTCCTGGTCACGAAGCACGGGCTGGCCAAGGCGATGCAGTCCGACAGCAACGGCTTCTCGACGCTGCACGCCTACTTCCTCGACCGCCTGGAGCCGGTCGCCGCCCGGCTGATCGAGGCCGGGGTGGAGGCGGGCGAGATCGAGCCGGGCACGCGCGCGTACGAGCTGATGCGCGGCGTCGGCGACCTGTGCGTGGACCACGGCAGCGACCCGCGCTACGACCCGCGCCACCTGATCGACCTCGTCTTCAGGGGGCTGCGGCGCACTCCCTGAGCACCGCGGCCTGACGCCGCCAGAGCCGGAGGAACGCTGGCAGGACTGGCTGAGCGGCCTGGCCGCCCGGCTGCGCCGAGCGCCGCCGGCCCGTCCCGACGGCGCCAGGATCGTCTCGGCGGCCCAGCTCTCGCTCAAGATGGCGGCGATCTCGGAGCTGGCGATGAGGACGCCGGTCGAACGCGGCTTCGCGCTGCGGCAGGCGCGCCTGATCGTCCTGACGGTGGAGCGCTTCACCATCGGGTTCGTCCTGGAGGAGCAGTGGCCCCGGCCGGGCGGCGGGGAGGAGGTCGACCTGGCCGCGTACCGGGAGATGTTCCCGACCGTCATGGCCGGCGTGACCGACTACCTCCAGCGCGGCCGCACCGTGGACGACCTGTTCCACGGCTGCCTGCGGATGGTCGTCGAGGGGCCTCCGGCAGCGCCCGACCCCGCACCCTGACCGGCGGCACCGTCACACCGGCGGGGCCGTCACGGGGCCGTCACGGGGCCGTCACGGGGCCGTCACGGGGCCGTCACGGGGCCGTCGCCGGAGCCGTTACAGGGGCGGGAAGTTCGGCGGGCGGCGCTCCAGGAAGCTCGCCACGCCCTCCGCGAAGTCCGGCCGCTCGAAGGAGGCGAGCATCTCCTGGGTGGCCGCCTTGGCCGACTCCTCCAGCGTGGTGTCCCAGTCGTGCCACACCTGCCGCTTGATCACCGCCATGGACGCAGGGGAGCTGTGCACCGCCAGTTCCCCTGCGTAGGCGCGGGCCTGCTCCAGCAGTTCCTCCCCCGGCACGGCCCGGTTGGCCAGCCCCAGCTCGTACGCCTCCCGCCCCGAGAACACCCGCCCCGACAGCAGGATGTCCATGGCCCGCTGCTGCCCCATGACGCGCGGCAGCACCCAGGACAGCCCGTACTCGGCGACCAGCCCGCGGCGCGGGAAGGCCGTCGTCCACTTGGCCTCCTCGGCCGTGAAGACGAGGTCGCAGACGAGGGCGTGCACGATGCCCAGGCCGGCGCAGGCCCCGTTGACGGCGGCGATGATCGGCTTGGCGATGGTCGTGGGGAAGGTGGTGGGACGGGGGTCGGGGGCCTCGTCGTACGAGCCGGTCTGGATGGCGGTCAGCGTCTTGAAGTCGGCTCCCGAGCAGAACCCCTTGCCCGCGCCGGTGACCACCACGGCCCGCACGCCGGGATCCCGCTCCGCCTCCGCCAGCAGGTCGAAGTAGCGCCGCCCCATCGCGTCGGTCCACGCGTTGAGCGTGTCCGGCCGGTTGAAGGTCAGCGTGAGCACGCCCATGTCGTCGAGCGTCGAGAGCACCAGTTCCGCCATGCCCTAACAGAACCATGTTCTAGCCCGGGAAGGCAAGGATACGGTGGTCCCATGGAGCGGCATCTGGCGTGGGAGGGCTGCCACAACGTCCGCGACCTGGGCGGCCTGGCGACGGTTGACGGGCGGCGTACGCGCTGGGGGGCGGTGGTGCGTTCCGACACGCCCGACCGGCTCACCCCGGCCGGCTGGGCGGCCGCCGCCGCTCACGGCGTACGGACGATCGTCGACCTGCGCACCCCCGGCGAGCACCACGCCGCCCCCGGCCACCGCCCGCCCGGGATGACGGTCGTCGGCGTGCCCCTGCACCGCCACGACGACCCCGCCCTCGCCCGGTACGGCGGGACGCCGCTCTACCTGGGCCCGTTCCTCGACCGGCGGGCCGATCTGTGCGTCCTCGCCCTGCGCGCCGTCGCGCGGGCCGAGCCCGGCGGGGTGCTCGTCCACTGCGTGGCCGGCCGTGACCGCACCGGGCTGATCGCGCTGCTGCTGCTCGCGCTGGCCGGGGTCGGGCCCGCCGGCATCCTGGCCGACTACGCCTGCTCGGCGGCCCGGCTGAGCCCCCTGTACGCCCTGCTGGGCGAGCCCGACGACGACCTGCGCGTACGGGCACGCCTGGAGGAGGCAGGGACCACCACGGAGGAGGTCGTGCTGGCCCTGCTGGCGCGCCTCGACGTGGAGGCGCGCCTGACGGCGGGCGGCCTGACCGCCGCCGAGATCACCACACTCCGCGACCGCCTGACCGAACCACCCGCCTGACGGCAGCGAGCGTCCCGCGACGACGGCCGGCTCGGAGCGGACGACTCGCGGCGACGGGCGGCGGACGGGCGTGGGGCCTGCGCTGCCTCCGCTCCCGACACACCTCCTACCGATGGTGGACGAAGGCGGGGGTCAGGACGCGGGTGTCGTAGTAGCGGTGGAAGACGGGCGTGGCGCTGCCCGACAGCGGTGGCACGATCCACGACCAGTCCGCCGGGCAGACTCGTCCCGCCTGCTCCTCCCGCGACAGATGCGTCAGGAAGCGCCGCGACTCCGTGTGATGATCGGTCATGCTCACCCCGGCCCGCTCGAACGAGTGCAGCACCGCCACGTTGAGCTCCACCAGCGCGTGGTCGCGCCACAGCGTCCGCTCGCTGGAGGTGTCCAGCCCGAGCCGCTCCGCCACCACCCCGAGCTGGTCGTACCTGTCCTCGTCCGCCAGGTTGCGCGCGCCGATCTCGGTGCCCATGTACCAGCCGTTGAAGGGCGCACAGGGATAGCAGATTCCGCCGATCTCCAGGCACATGTCCGAGATGGCCGGTACGGCGTGCCAGCGCAGGCCGAGCTCCTCGAACCACGGATAGTCGGGATGCGTCAGCGGCACCTCCAGCACGGCGTCCCCCGGCAGGTTGCACAGAAGCGGCTCGCCCGCCGGGGGCCGGATCACGAGCGGCAGCACGTCGAACCGGCCGCCCCGGCCGCGCCAGCCCAGACCGGTCGCCGTCTCGGTGAGCGCGACGTTGGCCGGATCGCCGCGTACGCCGTCCGGAGTGCGATATCCGGCATAACGGATGAGCTGGTCGTTCAGAATGCGGAAGCCGGGCAGGGTGGGCGTGTCGGGCGGCAGCACGGTGACCGTGGGCCTGATCTTGCCTTTGCCCGTGGCTTCGCGCAGGTGGGCCACGCATTCGAGGGCGACCCCCTCGGCCGTGCCCACCTGGCGGCGGTCACGTACCTTGAGCGAGCGCCAGTACAACCGTCCGATGCACCGGTTGCTGTTGCGCCAGGCCACCCGGGCCCCGAACTCCAGCTCCTCGTACGTGTGCGTGTAGGTCCCGCGCCGGGCCACCTCCCTGGCGACGTCGCGCAGGCGGGCGTACGCGTTCCCGGCGGAGGGGTTCTCGGCGTGGAAGAGCCTGATGAAACGCTCGGCCTCACCGAGGTCGGTGGTGCGCCTGACCACCGTGCGGGCGGCGGGCGCGTCGAAGGGTCGAAGAGATTTGATCCAGGTAGGCACGCGGCAGTCAGCACTTCTCCGTCAGCGGAGCGCCCCGCCGATTCCGGGTCGGCGACACGTCCTGGTGGCGCCCTCTCCACGCCTCCGTCACGGTTCCCGCGGCTCCGGCCCGAACGACCGGCCCTTCCATCCTTGCGTGCCATGCCTGCCTTGTCCCAGGAACGGGAAAACGGGTGATGGTCGAGTCACATAGCGTGAAATGCCACGCGCCCCCGGGAACCCTGCCGGGGGCGCGTGACTGTGGCCGGGTCACCGGCGGGCGCGGCCCTCCCACACGCAGGTGAGGCGGATGACGCGCTTGTCACGCCACCGCTTGCCGGCCTTCCCGCGCCCGATCTCGCGTGCCGGAACGCGGATCGTCAGCCGCTCGGACGTCCCGCGCCATACCTCGTCCTCGACCGCTCGCGCGGGCCGTACGTCGTCCTGCGCGGCCCGCGCGGGCACGACCTCGGCGTACTCGCCGTCGATCAGCTCGGCCGCCCTGGCCCTGGACAGACGCACGACCTCACCGTCACTCGTCCAGCACACGAGCCTGGCACCGCGCGGCGCACGCTCGGTGTACCCGTCGTGCCGGTCGTACCCGTCGTGCCGGTCGTGCCCGCCGAGCACCCTGACGGGCCCGTCAGGGTGCTCATCGGCCAGTGCCGGCCCGGCCATGCCGCCGAGCCCGAGCGCCGCGACCGTGGCGACGATCGCCAGGTGTCGCTTCATCATTGGGATCTCCCTCCCCGAAGGGTTTCGACACCCCAGAGGGTCGCCCGCGACACCTGAAGCGAGCCTTAAGACACCCGAAGCGACCTTCAGCTTCAGGGCCGGCGGCGTGCCACCACGATGGCCACCACCGCCTGCACCAGGGCGAAGAACATGCCGAGCAGAATGAACGCGAAGCCGACGAGCAGGTTCCAGTTGCCCAGCTCGGCGAGGCCGGGCAGAGCGGGGTTCACGTAGAACACGACGATCCACAGAACGCCGATGATCCAGGACAGGCCCATCGCCAGCAACGGCCAGATGGGGGTGCGCCGGGGACGCCGCGACGAGCGGCCGGGCGAATCGGGTGAATAAGCCACTCGTTCACTCCTGTGGTGGGGGTCGTCGGGGAACGCACCGGTCAGAACCAACGCCATCAAAGCACGGCGACCGCGGTTCCGCCCCCTCCCGGCTTCACGCGTCGCGGGGGTACCCGAGCAGTTCCATGGCCGCGACGTTGTCGGGGCGGGACCAGAAGAGCCGGTGCAGCTCGTCCGGCAGCTCGTCCGCGTGCGTACCCGTATGACCTCTCCTGAAGAAGCCGCCGTCGACCTGGCGCAACTCCGCGAAGGTGGGGATCCGGGCGTCGGGCAGCGGCCGCAGGGACGGCACCAGCGCGGCCACCGCCTGCTCGACGGCCCGGCGCGGCTCGCGGATCAGGTCCTCGTGGCGGAGCGGCACGCGATGGGGCGCGGGCGGCCGGAGCCGGCTCAGCACGTTCCGCCCCCAACTGCCCGTGCCCACGGCCTCACGGCGGTCGATGATCCTGCGCGCCTCGGCCTCGAAGTCGGGCGCGCCGTTCAGCCTGGCCCATGAGGTGATGGAGTCGCGGCCGTCCCGGACGAGGCAGATCGCGGGGTCCTCCTCGCCCGCGCGCTGCCGGTGCGTCTTGACGAAGTGCGGCCGCTCGGAGGCGCGCATCTCCCCGATCGACGAGGACCGCTCCTCGAACCCGATCAGTTCGGACCCGAGCCGCTCGGCCACGCCGTCCACGTCGTAGACGGTGGAGGTACGCACGCCGTACAGGTGCTTGAGGACGATGCGCGGGAAGGTGTTGCCCGACCGGGGAAACGAGGCGACCCAGATGATCACGCCTCCGACCGCACATTCCGCACCCGCCGCGCGTCGCGCATCTACGATCGCCGTCGTGGGCGTGGGCTTCATGATCGGCGCGGTGGCCCCGGCCATCGGATCGGACCCCCGGGACCGCAGGCGCCCGCAACGCAAAGACGGGCCAACGCACCCAAGCCATGGGGTGAGACTGTGAGCCGCCCGACGATCACGGGTTGACCCGCCGAGCTCCCGCAACGACTCAGGCCCCCTTCCGGAGGAAGAGGGCCTGGATGACTGGCTCCCGCGATAGGACTCGAACCAGCTGCCCGCCGTTTGGCTCAGTTCATGCGGATCCGGATGCGAGGTCAGCCCGTTCGTCTGAGTTCGCATCCAGTCCGGCTCGTTCAGCGCGCGTGGCTCCCGACCTTGCGTTTCGCCTGGTCAACCCGTCTGTTCATGTGCGCGTAGGGCATCGGTAGGTTCCCGCGGGCGTCTTCGATGTCACTCGCTTTGTCACTCAGGTCGGGGGTCAGATCTGTCGTTCCTGCGGCGGAGAACCCATTCGCCTTCGTCACGCCTTTTCGTGAGTCCAGCCCGGCCGCCACGCTCCGTACGTAAAGCCGTACGCCTTCCCGGTGCAGGGGCCGGTTCGATTGCACGAATGCTTTGCGAACCTCAGCCGGCTGACCTTCCCGCGTTCAAGGCCGTAGTAGTCCAGCCTCCACCTCCAGAGATTGGGCCCGACTCCTTTGGTGCAGAGTGGAATGACTTTCGCGAGATTGTAGGCCTTTTCCCGAGCGGTGCTTTTCCCCGTAGGGTATCCCCACGCGAACCTGATGTGCTGCTCGCCGACTTTGTACCGCGAGATGCCAGTATCGTAGGACTTTTTAGTGGTCCCCTGCTTGCATGTCGCACCCCACTTGGTGTACAGGAAGCCGGGAGACGCTGAAGCCGCTTGCGGCACAATCGCTACTCCGCCAATAGCGATCACGGATGTTGCAACCCCTACAGCGAATCGCCGCATTACCGAGCTAGCCGGTTTCCTCATGATCCCGCCTTTCGTCGAAAGACACCAACGATGAGATCGTACGAGTGGGCGGTATATCTGAGGTATGTCGGAGATATTGCCCGACCACAATTACTCTGCGCTGCCTGCCCGTCTGCCGATAAGGTAGCGGGCCAGCCCGGCCGCGCGCCCGGCGCCAGGATCGCGATGGAGCGCAGGCGGCCCCGCGGCCGGTCTGCAAGGCGCGCAAGCTCCTCTGGGAAGCCGTGGACCTGGACGGCACGCCTTCTGCCATTTCGGTCCTGCGCGCCGACCGGGTCGGCGGGGACACCAAGACCAAGAAGTCACGCCGGGCGCTCGCCCTGCCGGCCCTCGTGGTCGAGGAACTGAAGCGGCATCGCGTCCGTCAGGCCACGCAACGGCTCGCGGCCGGTGAGGCGTGGCAGGAACACGGCCTGGTCTTCACCCGCGACGACGGGACCATGCTCGACCCCATGCGCGTTCTGCGTGGCCTACGCGTGATCACCGGGAAGGCCGGCATCGGTGGCCGTTGGAAGGTGCGGGAGCTCCGGCACTCGTTCGTCCCGATCCTGAGTGACGGGAACGTGTCGGTGGAGCGCATCGCCGATCTCGTCGGGCACCCGACGCCCGGCACGACGCAGACCGTCTATCGGCATCAGATCAGGCCGATCATCGTCCATGGTGCCGAAGCCATGGATGCGGTCTTCGGGAGCGGTGACCCGTCCGGGTAGCGGCTCCCCTGTTGGCTCCCGGAACGGCTCAGGCCCCCTGTCCTCGATCCGAGGAGGGGGCCTGACCTGTGATTCGGAAGCCTCTAGCGAAGCTCCCGCGATAGGACTCGAACCTATAACCTGCCGGTTAACAGCCGGCTGCTCTGCCGTTGAGCTACGCGGGATCGATCTGTTTGCCCACCTCGCCGGGGGTCTGTGCCCCCGTCGCTGCGCGCAGGAATAGATTAGCGCACTCCGGGAGTGCGTGTCGCATCGTCAGCGGGGTAGGCCCGGAGACAGCGGAGGTGCGAAATGCGTTATCGACTGACATTCGCTGTCGGGCTGGCTGTCGGCTACGTGCTGGGCAGCCGGGCCGGGCGCGAACGGTACGAGCAGATCAAGCGGACCGCGCAGCGCGTGGCCGACAATCCCCGGGTACAGGAAGCGGCCGGGGTGGTCGGGGCGCAGGCGTCGAGGTTCGCGGGAATGGCCAGGGCGAGGGTGGGTGACACGCTGCAGCAGCGGATCCCGTTCCTCCATTCGGAAGAGCACGGCACGGGGAACGGGACCGGCTGGCCCGACGAGGAGGCCGCCGAGCGGAAGGCCCGCGAGAGCGGCATCCCCTACTGAGGCCTACCCACGCGCCTGAACAAACGCGCCGCAGGCGCACACCTGAGGCGCACACCTGAGGCGCGCACCGATCGGCAGGGGATTGAGCGGCCGTACACCCCCCGCGAGCCTGCGGCCGCCCCCACGCCGGCGCAGAAGGAGTCAGACGCCCATGCTGCGGCGTACGCCTTCCAGAGCCTGTTCGGCCTGGGCGCGCAGGCCGGGGTCGGCGGGGTCGAGGCCGTCGTCGAAGACGAGGGTCCAGCCGAGCATCTCGCCGCCGGGCCTGCGCCTGGCCACCAGCCGGACGCCGCCCCTCCCGGGCAGTTGCACGTGCTTGTTGACCACAATCGTGGAGTTGACCCGCTCGCGTACGGTCTCGGGCATCATGCGCGGCTCGGTGACCCGCTCGAAGTGCCGGACGCCGCCCGTGGTGATCACGAGCAGGCCGTCCTCGTCCCACGAGGCCCGGTCGATCTCCTCGTACGGCAGGCGGGTGCCCCCGGGCAGGTGGAGCGCGAGGTTGGTGGCGACCAGGTGGCCCGCCTCGGCGGCGGCGAACGTCAGCACCCGCTCCCCCTTCTCGATGTCCAGGGAACGGCGCACGTCAGCGGGCAGCCGGCGGAAAAGACTCATTCGACCACAGTATCCGCGAGCAGATCCAGGGTGAGCGCCGCACTCCAGGAGAAGTCCCTGCAGCCCCGCCCGCTGCCGTCGAAGGGGTCGAAGCACTCGCGGAAACCGGCCTGGCGGACCAGGCGCAGGGTGCCGTTGGTGAGCTGCTGGCCGAGCTGGTCGAGCGAGTGCACGGCCGCGGCCCTGCGCAGCAGCCAGTTGGTGTTCACCCAGGAGGGGCCGCGCCAGTAGCGGGTGCGGTCGAACTGGGTGGCGCGGATCTCGCAGCTGGGCACCGGATAGCCGGTCGCGCCCATGAACCTGGCCGACTCCAGCACGTCGACGGCGGCTCGCAGCCGGTCGGCGGGCAGGCCGGGGTCGAGCAGCGGCCCGAACGCGCCGACCGTGCAGACCCGGATGAGCCGGTCCGCGCGCAGGTCCCTGGCGTAGAAGCAGCCGTCCCAGAGGCGTTCGAGCAGGGCCCGCCTGATGCGTTCCGCCTGCTCGGCGTGCGGCGCGGGATCGACGCCGGCGAGCGGGGCCAGCTCCGCCATGGCCTGGCAGGAGGCCAGCCAGATCCCGTTGAACATCGGGTCCTCGATGGCGAACGGGTGCTCGTCGCGCAGGTAGCCGGGGCTGTAACCGGCGTCCCGGTAGCGCATCGCCAGCCAGACGTAGCGGTCGTGGTCGCTGTCGGGGTGGCGTTCCTCCATCTCGACGTGGTGGTAGCCGTACCGGATCGAGGGCAGCGCGTTGAGCGGCTCGTCCCAGGCCGGGCTGTCGTCCATGCCCGACTCCCAGGGATGCACGATCGCGGCCAGCCCGGCGCCGCCCAGGTCGCGGGCGGAGGCGAGGTAGTCGTGCTGGGCGGCCAGCGCCGGGTACGCCTGCCTGACGAACGCGGCGTCGCCCGTGTGGCGGTAGAGCCACCACAGCGCCAGCCCGTGCAGGGGCGGCGCGGTGAGTCCTGAGGTGAGCACGCGGGGCGCGGCCTCGTGCTCCTGCGATCGCCACACGGAAGGGCCGGGGAAGTACGCTTCGCGGGTATGGAAGACGATGTGCGGCACCATTCCGGTGGCCCACTGCCCGCGCAGCAGGCTGAGCAGCTCGTCGCGGGCCCGGTCCGGCCGGTGTCTGGCCAGGCCGATGACGACGAACGCGGAGTCCCAGCTCCATTGGTGCGGATACAGCCCTGGCGCGGGCACGGTGCCGGTGCCCGTCCAGTTCGCCTCGAGCACGGCCAGGGCCTCGCGCCCGAGCGCGGCATCGTCGACCGCGGGCCGCGCCTCCATCACCTCACTATGACTGCGGACGCCTCAGGAAGCTATGTCCGCTTGAGCCACTTCGAGGCGAACATGACGGCGAACGCGACGGCGCCGATGACGAGCCCCCACTTGAGCAACGTCAGGGCGAAACCCACGAGGGGGCCGAGCAGCATGAGCGCGGCGATGACGGCCGCGACGATCAGAAGAATTCGTCCCATGACCACCACGCTAAGAGATCGTTAAGTGGTTTGCAGGCGAGGCAGGGTTGAATCAGGGACAAGTCAGGGGTCACCCCGAGCCAAAGGAACTAAAGCCCATGAACCCGCCGTTGAGGCGGTATAAACGGGGCAGCGGGGGGCCTCTTCACGGGGAGCGTGATGAGCCTGGGACCACCAATGAGCAGGGAGGGCGCCGAGCACGCGCTGCGCGCTCGGGCCGACGAACGTGACCGGATCTCCGGCGACCTGCTCGATCTCGAATCCCACACCACCTACCAGTTGCTGCGCGGCGCCTCCTTACGCGGGGCGACCGAGCGGCGCTGGGCCGCCGCGCAGGAGGCGCTGGCCGGGCTGTGGGCGCTCAACGACGCCTACCGCGCCGTGCTGCGCGACGCCGAGCAGATCCGGGCCTCCCGTCCCCGGCTCGGCGCCGACCAGCTCGCCCGGCTCACCGAGCTGCTGTCGGGCCCATCCGTGGTGCTGCGGACCGCCGCCAAGCCGGTCGAGCAGCGTTCGCTGCGCCCGCAGGCCGACACGCGCCTGACGCTCGACGAGACCGTGACCCGGATGGACGCCGCGTTCCGCGAGGTCACGGCCGCCCTGAACGACATCGACGCGGTGTGGAACGCCGTGCTGCCCCGCCTCGACGAGGCCGGCGCCCGCCTGCGCCGCATCCGCGAGCTGGAGAGCCTGCTGGGCGAGAGCTCCGACCTGGCCGCCCAGGAGGCGGAGCTGCGGCGGATGCGCGCGGCGGCGGTCGAGGACCCGCTGGGCCCCTCCGTCGCGCAAGAGCTCGACCGGATGGCCGAACTGCTGGCCGGCTCGCTGGCGGAGGTCGAGCTGGCGCTCGTGGTCAAGGACGAGTACGCCAGGCGCAGAGAGGACCTGGTGGCCGCGCTCGACCGGGTGCGGGCCGCCGAGAGCGAGACCCGGCTGGCCCACGGCTCGGTCGTGGTCAAGATCGCCCTGCCGCCGCAGGCGCAGCCGCGCAGCAGGGTCGAGGCGCTGGCCGGGGAGCTGGACGCGCTCGACGCCTCCGCCGATCCCTGGGTGTTGCGGGCCAAGCGGCTGTCGGCGCTGGAGGAGGAGACCCGCAAGGCCGCCGACCAGGCGTACGCCACCGCCAAAGCGCTTTACGGGCTCGTCGCCCGGCGCGACGAGCTGCGCGGCCGGCTCGGCGCCTGCCAGGCGATGGCGGTGCGCAAGGGGCTGGCCGAGGACCCGGTGATCTCGGAGCTGTACGAGCGGGCGCGTGTGCTGCTGTGGAGTGCCCCCTGCGATCTGACGAGGGCGGCCGAGGCCGTCGAGAACTACCAGCGCGCGATTTCCGGAGGTAGGCGATGACCCGCTGCGCGCAGCCCGGCTGCACAGGGACGATCGAGGAGGGCTACTGCGACCAGTGCGGCCACGCGGCGACCCCGTCACCACTGCCTCCGTCGTCGGCGCCGTTATCGGTGCCGTCATCGGTGCCGTTGTCGGGCCCCCTCGACACGCAGCCGGTCAGCAGATCGATGAGCTCCCCGTCGAGCAGCGGCAGGTCGCGGGCCGGGGTGCTGGCCACGATCGCCGACCTGCCCTCGGTCCCCTACCGCGACCCGTCCACCGCGGTGATGGCCAACCCCGAGGTGCCGGAGGAGAAGCGCCACTGCGCCAACCCCGACTGCGGCAAGCCGGTGGGCCGCTCGCGCGAGGGCCGCCCCGGGCTGACGGACGGGTTCTGCCCGCACTGCCGCACCCAGTTCTCCTTCGCCCCGAAGCTGGCCGAGGACGACATGGTCGCCGGCCAGTACCGGGTGCTGGGCTGCCTGGCGCACGGCGGTCTCGGCTGGATCTACCTGGCCTCCGACGAGAACCTGGACGGCCGGTGGGTGGTGCTCAAGGGCCTGCTCAACACCATGGACGCCGAGGCGCTGGCGGCGGCCGAGGCCGAGCGGAAGTTCCTGACCACCGTCGACCACCCCAACATCGTCAAGATCTTCAACTTCCAGCGCTCGGCCGGGCTGGGCTACATCGTCATGGAGTACGTCGGCGGCCAGTCGCTGCACGAGCTGCGCCGCCAGGGCCCGCTGCCGCTGCGCGAGGCCCTGATGTACGGCAGGGAGATCCTGCACGCCTTCGGCTACCTGCACGAGAACGGCCTGGTCTACTGCGACCTCAAGCCGGCCAACGTGATCAGGGTCGGCCGGCGGCTCAAACTCATCGACCTGGGCGCGGTGCAGCCGTTCGGCTCGCCGGTGGGCTCGTCCTGGGTCACCGTCGGCTACCACGCTCCCGAGCTGGAGACGCAGCCGTCGTCGATCGCCTCCGATCTCTACACCGTGGCCAGGACGCTGGCGGTGCTGGCGATCCCCGGGTTCAGCCCGGCCTCGGGCGGCGTGGCCAACCCGCTGCCGGCCGACTGCGGGCATCCGTCGTTCACCCGGCTGCTGCGCAAGGCGACCGCGGCGAACCCCGCCGACAGGTTCCAGAGCGCGTGGGAGATGGAGGAGCAGCTCGTCGGCGTGCTGCGCGAGGTCAGCGCGCTGGAGAGCGGGGTGCCGCACCCGGCGCTGTCGACGCTGTTCGGGCCCGAGCGCACGGCCGTCGGGACGGCGCTGTCGCAGCGCGAGGGCGAGGTGTTCGAGCCGCTGGACCCGGTGGCGGTGGCCCGCGCGCTGCCGGTGCCGCTGGTGGATCCGGCAGACCCGGCGGCCGGCGCGCTCGCCGCGCGGCTCGGCCGCGACGGCAAGGAGCTGCTCGACCAG
>NZ_BAAAMU010000091.1:0-21979 GCF_039529435.1 Nonomuraea maheshkhaliensis | reverse complement strand
GTTTCGCGGCCGAGCAGCGCGGCGAGCGCGGAGGCCGCCGGGTCTGCCGGACGCGACGGCCAGGAACTGCTCGACCAGCTCGCCGGGATGCCGGCGACCCCCGAGACGAAGCTCATGCGGGTCAGGCTGCTGGCCGAGTCGGCCGCGGCCGAGACCCCCGTCGCCCTGAACGAGCTGGACGGGGAGCTGCCGCGCGACTGGCGGCTCACCTGGTACCGCGGGGTGCTCGCGCTGGTCACCGGGCAGGCCGACCAGGCGGTGTCGCTGTTCGAGGCGTGCCTGTCGCATCTGCCCGGTGAGACGGCGCCGAAGCTGGCGCTGGCGTTCGCGCTGGAGTGCGCGGGCAAGCCCGCCGCCTCCTGGTACGACCTCGTCTGGCGCACCGACCACACCTACGTCAGCGCGGCGTTCGGGCTGGCCAGGTCGGGCCGGATCGGCGTGCTGGACGAGGTGCCCGCCTCGTCGGTCTACCGGGTGGCGGCGCAGGTGGCGCTGGCGGCCTCGGTAGTACGCAGGGCCGACCTGAGCGTGCTGAAACCGGACGAGCTCGTGGGCGCCGCCGACCGGGTCGCGAAGCAGGCCGACCTCGACCCGCGCCGCCGCGACCTGCTCACGGCCGAGGTGCTGGGCGGGGCGCTGGCCTGGCTCGACAGCAACCCGCCGCCGCAGGGCTCGCCGCGGCTGGCCGACGCGCCGTTCACCGAGCCGGGGCTGCGCAAACGGCTCGAATCCATCTACCGCAGGCTGGCCGTGGCGGCGGAGACGCGCCAGGAGCGCCACGCGCTGATCGACCAGGCCAACGCCGTACGACCGAGGACGTGGTTGTGATCTGTCCCGTTTGCCAGGCTCCCGTGGTGGCCGGAGACACGTACTGCGAGGCGTGCGGCCACGCGCTGGGCGCTCCCACCTGCTCCTTCTGCGCCGCGAAGGCCGTGGACGCGGAGGGCTACTGCGAGCGGTGCGGGCTGCGCCAGCCCACCGGCCGCGACCACGCCGAGATCGTGCTGGCCGGCGGCGCCGCCGCGGTGACCGACAGGGGGCTGCGGCGCAGCCGGAACGAGGACGCGGTGGCGCTGCTGGAAGCCGGGGGCCGAACCGGCGGCCGACCCGGCGACCCCACCGGCAGCCCCACTGGCGCAACCGTGGTGACCGTCGTCTGCGACGGCGTGGGCAGCTCGCCCAGGGCCGACGAGGCGTCGGCGGTTGCGGTGGAGACCGCGGGCGCGGCGCTGGCCAGGGGCCTGTCGCAGGAGGAGGCGTTCGAGCTGGCCGGGCGGGCCGTGGCCAAGCTGGCGACGTCGGTGGACGACGCCCCCGCCTGCACGTACGTCTCGGCCGCGGTGGCGCCGGACGGCCGGGTCACGCTCGGCTGGGCCGGCGACACGCGGGCGTACCTGCTGCCGGGCGGCGACCTGCTGACCGAGGACGACGTGGTGGAGACCGGCGAGATCACCGCCTGGCTCGGCGCCGACGCCGGCGACGTGGACCTCCACCTGCGCGCCTTCACCCCGCGGCGGCCGGGGCTGCTGCTCGTCTGCAGCGACGGCCTGTGGCGCTATCTGGACGGCTATGCCTTCCCCGCCACCGGCACCCCCATCGAGATGGCCCGTGAGATGCTGCGCCACGCGCTGGACTCCGGTGGCCAGGACAACGTGACGATCGTTTTGATCCCCCTAGGAGAGTCGCATGGCTGACCAGCCCGTTTTCACGCTGAACGTCGACCAGAACAAGTACCTTCCGCTGGACGGCCGCGAGGTGCACGCCATTCTCACCGTAGGCTCAACGGGCGGCGCGACCGTGCAGGCCGCGCCCGCCGAGGCGGCCGAGGTGATCATCATTGACACGTCGGGCTCGATGAGCGGCAGCAAGATCCGTGAGGCGCGGCAGGCGGCCGCGACCGCCGTGCGGACGCTGCGCGACGGCGTCTACTTCGCCGTGATCGCCGGTACGGAGTCGGCCAGGGTCGTCTTCCCCGGCGGCCACGCCAACCTGGTCAAGGCGAGCCCGGCCACCAGGGCCGAGGCCGAGCGGGCCATCAGCCGGCTGACCGCGCACGGCGGCACCGCGATGGGCGAATGGCTCAAGCTGGCCGGTCACCTGCTGACCGCGCATCCGTCGGCGATCAGGCACGCGCTGCTCATGACCGACGGGCAGAACAACGAGCGGCCCGAGGTGTTCGCCTCGGTGCTGGCGGGCTGGAGCGGCAAGTTCGTGGCCGACTGCCTGGGCGTCGGCGACGACTGGGTGCCCGCCGAGCTGCGGAAGGTGGCCGAGGCGCTGCTCGGCACGTTCGACTTCGTGCGCAATCAGGGTGACCTGCCGGAATACTTCCGCAGGCTCACGCAGACGTCGATGAGCAAGACGGTGGCCGACCTGTCGCTGCGGGTGTGGGTGCCGCAGACGGCGCGGCTGAAGTTCGTCAAGCAGGTCTCCCCCACGCTGCTCGACCTGACCGGCAAACGCGCCGACGTCAATCCGCTGACCGGCGACTACCCCACCGGCTCCTGGGGCGCCGAGGAACGCGAATACCACATCTGCGTCGAGGTGCCCCCGGGGCAGGTCGGGCAGGAGATCAGGGCGGGCTGGGTCAAGCTCGTCCGCCCCGACACCCAGGAGACCGTGGCCTCCGGCAACGTGCTGGCCCAGTGGACCGACGACCTGGCGCAGTCCACCCGGATCAACAGGAAGGTCGCCCACTACACCGGCCAGGCCGAGCTGCACGAGCTGATCCAGGAGGGGCTCAACGCCCGTTCCATGGGCGACGTCGACACCGCCACCGCCCGCCTGGCCAAGGCGCGGCAGATCGCCACCGACTCCGGCCGGGAGGACACGGCGAGGCTGCTGGAGAGGGTGGTGGAGGTCGATCCGGCCACCGGCACGGCCCGGCTGCGCAGGAACGTGGACAAGGCCGACGAGATCGAGCTGGACACCGGCTCCGTGCGGACGAGCCGGCTGCGTAAGGAAGGAAGCTGATGGCGACCTGCCCGCTGGGGCACGCGTCGGGCGCCGACGACTACTGCGACACCTGTGGCACCCAGATGGCCGGCCCGCCCCAGCCCGTGTCCCCCCAGACCACCCACTCCGTGCCCCAGCACGGATCCCCGTCCCAGGGGCAGGCCGCGGAGTCGTGCCCCGTCTGCCAGACCCCGCGCGCCGGGCAGTTCTGCGAGGTGTGCGGCCACGACTACAGCGGCAACGGCGCCGCCGTCCCCCTGCCCGCGACGGGAGCGCGATACGAGGCCGTCACCGGCGCCGACCGCACCTACTACGAGAAGGTCATCGCCGAGGGCGGTCCCGACGCCGCCGCGATGGCGTTCCCGCCGTACTGCCCCGAGCGCTCGTTCGCGCTGCACGGCGAGCAGGTACGCATCGGCCGGCGCAGCCGGGCCAGGAACGCCTCCCCCGAGATCGACCTGGCCGGGCCGCCCGAGGACCCGGGCGTCTCCCACCTGCACGCCGTGCTGCTGGGCCAGCAGGACGGCTCGTGGCTGCTGGTGGACCCGGGCTCGTCCAACGGCACCCAGCTGAACGGCCGGCCCCTCGCGGTGAACGTCCCGGTCAGGGTCGGCCCGGGCGACCGTATCCACCTGGGGGCGTGGACCGTGATCACGATCAGGGAGGGCACGCCGTGACCATGGTGCAGGTGCGGCCGGCGCCCGCCCCGGCCCGCCGGAGCGTGCCGGGCCGGATCCGCGTCATCTCCGGCATCACGGTCGCGTCGCTGGCCCTGCTCTTCGCGGCGCTCGCGGTCGGCAGCTCCAGCGCCCGCGACGGGCTGCGCGTCATCGGCCGCGACGCCGGCCCGCAGGTCGTCGCCACCGCCGGGCTCTACCTCGCGCTGAGCGACATGGACGCGCAGGTCGCCAACCTGCTCGTGATCGGCAAGGACTACGAGGCGCAGCGGGCCGAGGCGCTCAAGCAGTACGACGCGCGCCGGGTCGAGGCGCACCGGGCCCTGCTGGAGGCGTTCGAGCTGTCGGGCGACAACGAGGCCGAGCGCAGGACCGTCCAGTCGGTGCTCGACGGGCTCGGCCGCTACGAGCGGCTGGCCGGGCAGGCCCTGCTGCTGAACGACCAGGCCGAGCACGCCGCCGGGCCGCCGCCGGACAACGTGGTGCGCACCTACCGCACGGCCACCGACCTGATGCGGCTGGTGCTGCTGCCGCAGGCGTACAACCTGACCCTGGAGAGCGGCACGATCGTGCGCCGCACCGCCGACGAGAAGAGCTTCGTGGTGCCGCTCGTGCGGCTCGCGGTGGTGGTGGCCGGGCTGGTCGCGCTGGGGTGCCTGATCTGGCTGCAGGTCTTCCTGGCCCGGCGCTTCCGCCGGGTCTTCGGGCCCGCGCTGCTGGCGGCCACGGTGACGACGGCGGTCGCGCTGATCTTCGGCGTGAACGTGCTCTCCCGGGACGACCAGGCGCTGCGCACGGCCAAGTCGGACGGTTTCGACTCGGTGCTGACGCTGGCCAGGGCGCGGGCGATCAGCAACAGCATGCAGGGCGACCAGAGCCGCTACCTGCTGGACAAGGATCGGGCCGACACCTATGAGCACACCTACCTGGACAAGTCGCTGTCCGTCATCTACTACGAGGCGGGCAATCTGAGCACCTACCACCAGCGGGTGTCCAGCGGCGCGACGGGAGGGCTCGGCATGCTGGGGCCGGAGCTCGTCGGCAGGGAGGGCGAGAAGGTGATGCGGGCGTACCAGGACTTCCAGCGCGCCGATGCGGCCTTCCGCCGGCTCGTCGCGAACGGCCAGACCAACGAGGCGGTCGCCGAGCGGCTCGGCCGCACCATGACGGCCTTCGCCTCCTACGACGAGGCGCTGCAGTCCATGACCGCCTCGCACCAGAAGGTGTTCGAGCGGGCGATCGGCACCGGCGAGAGCGCGCTGGACAGCCTGTGGCGGCTGATGCCGTTCGCCATCGGCGCGATCGGGCTGCTGGTGATCGCCGGGGTGTGGCCACGACTCAAGGAGTACCGGTGAAGCGGGTGCTGGCGGTGGCGCTGGTCCTGGTCGCCCTGGCGGCCGCGGGCTGCGGGATGAACGGCCGGGAGTCGATCCTGGACAAGGACGAACTCGTCATCGGGGTGCGTACGGACCTGCCCTCGGTCGGGTTCCGCGCCGGCGGCAAGTTCGACGGCTTCGACGTGGACGTGGCCCGCTACGTCGCCGGCCGGCTGGGCAAGGAGGTCTCCTTCCTGGGCGTGCTGGCCGCCGACCGGGAGAAGGTGATCAGCCAGGGGCGGGCCGACCTGGTGGTGGCCACGTTCACGATCGATCAGGACCGGAAGCAGCGGGTGCTGTTCGCGGGGCCGTACCACATCTCCTACCAGGACATCCTGACCCGCGGCGACGACACGATCACCAACGTGCGCGAGCTCAAGGGCCGCAAGATCTGCGAGGTGGCGGGCGCGAACGCGGCCAAGCGGGTCGTCGAGGAACGCGGGGTGGCGGCGCAGGTCGTACCGTTCCCCGACTACAAGAGGTGCCTGGCGGCGCTGAAGGACCGGCAGGTGGACGCGGTCACCACCAACGACATCATCCTGGCCGGGCTGGCCGCCGAGGACGGCTCGGGACTGCGGCTGGCCAACGCGCAGTTCAACGAGCAGCGCTCGGGGATCGGGATGGCCAAGGGCGACGTGGCCGGCTGCGAGGCGGTGAACCGCGCGATCACCGACATGTACCAGAGCGGGACGGCCAAGAAGCTGCTGACCAAGTGGTTCGGCAAGTCCGGGCTTGATCTGTCCACGATCGCGGTGCCGCAGTTCGAGGGCTGTTCGTGACCAGTGGGCACGAAGTGTGGGGACGACCGATGGCCGTCCCCACACTTCGTGCTCAGTCGAGGTAGTCGCGGAGCATCTGCGCCCGCGTCGGGTGGCGGAGCTTGGCCAGGGTCTTCGACTCGATCTGGCGGATGCGCTCCCGCGTGACGCCGAACTCCCTGCCCACCTCCTCCAGCGTGCGCGGATGCCCGTCGGCCAGGCCGAACCTGAGCTGGATGATGCGCTGCTCGCGGTCCGAAAGCGTGGCCAGGATGTCGTCGAGCTGGTCCTGCAGCATGATGAAGGCCGCGGCCTCCATGGGCACGACGGCGTCGGCGTCCTCGATGAAGTCACCGAGGTCGGAGTCCTCCTCGCCGATCGGCGACTGCAGCGACACCGGTTCCTGGGCGATGCGCTGGATCTCCACCACCCGATCGACGGGGAGATCCATCTCCTTGGCGATCTCCTCCGGGATCGGCTCGCGGCCGAGGTCCTGGTGGAGCTGGCGCTGCACCCTGACGAGCTTGTTGATGGTCTCCACCATGTGCACGGGGATGCGGATGGTCCGCGCCTGGTCGGCGATGGCCCGCGTGATCGCCTGACGGATCCACCAGGTCGCGTAGGTGGAGAACTTGTAGCCCTTGGTGTAGTCGAACTTCTCCACGGCCCGGATGAGCCCGAGGTTGCCCTCCTGGATCAGGTCCAGGAACAACATCCCGCGGCCGACGTAGCGTTTGGCGATCGACACCACGAGCCGGAGGTTGGCCTCGATGAGCCGCTGTTTGGCCCGGGTGCCCTGCCAGACGAGCTCCCTGAACTCCGGGAAGGCCAGACGCGAGACCCCGTTGGCCAGCTTGTCCTCGGCGAACAGGCCGGCTTCGATCGACTTGGCGAGTTCCACCTCCTCCTCGGCGGTCAGCAGGGGCACCCGGCCGATCTCCCGCAGATAAATCCGGACGAGATCACTGGTCGGCGCCCGCTTGCCTACGTCTTCCTCATCGGCGCGGGAGGTCTCCTCGTCGCCCTGCGGCTCGAGGACCTCCACACCGTTCTCGGCGAGCATCCGCACGACGCGTTCCAGCGCGTCGGACGGCAACTCGGATCGGTCAAGCGCGGCTGCGACGTCATCGACGGTTACGCTCCCGCGCTCCCTTCCCTTCGCGACGAGGTCCGCCACCTGATCTACCGATGGCGGCCCGCTTGGCAGCACCGATGCACCCACGGGAGACAGTCTGCAGTATTGGTTCCATCAAATGGCAGACCCATTTTTGTCACCGAAGGTAAGACGATCGTCCTTACCGAATTGAGATCGCAATAAGGTTTAGCCCGAGTTTGATCAGGAAAGTAAAGTCAATTACGCGGTCTGGATTCACGCGCCCGGCGACACCCCCCGGTCGGACGCCGCCGTTTCGCTGCCCCGACGTGGCCGTCCTCGCCTTGTCACGGATTTTGGACCGGGCCAAGTTTCCGGGTCTACCACTCTGATTTGCGGCTGCGATCGCGTCCTAACTGTTACCAAACGCGAGTGATGAGACGGCCCGGCAGCGCCGTTCCGGCGGCGTCCCGGAGGCGTTCAGGCGGCGTTCAGGCGGCACCGAAGGCTTGCAGGCCGGCTGGCGGCCGCGTAACAGCGCGCCGTCGCCGGTCAGCTGCCGGCGGCGCGGTCGCGCAGGACCCGGCGCTGCTGCTCCAGCGCCACCAGCTCCCCGAACAGCTTGTTGTACTCCTGCTGCTCCTCCACCGGGTTGAGCCGCTGGATCCGCGACTTGACCTGGGCGATGGCCCGGTCGACCGCGATGGCCTCGATGGCGGCCAGCATCGCCCCGGCATAGCGCTCCTCGGCGTGGGCGTCGGCCTGGATCGGGTCGACCGCGAACCGGGTCACCAGCGCCCGCGCCCCCTCCTCGTGCGCGTGCTCCAGCAGCCGATCGACCCACTCGCGGCCGCCGTGCCCGGCCGCCGCGAGCCCGCCCGCGGCGGCGATGACCTTGTGCAACATCACGTGCTCGGGAGCGGTGAACGCCTGCGCGTCGAGAGCGTCGAAGCGCGGCCCGATCAGCGCGGGGCGCTGCACGGCCAGCTTGAGCAGCTCGCCCTCGACCCGCACGCCCGGGTCGTGCGGGGCCGCCTTGGGCTGTTGCCTGCGCCGGCCCTGCTGCTGGGCGCCGGACACCTCGGAGATGCGCTGCATGACGAAGCGCTCGTCCATGAACCCCAGCCACCGGTCCAGGTCGATGGCGTAGCGCTTGCGCAGCCCCGCGTCCTTGATGCCGGCCACGATCGGCGCGGCGGCGTCGAGGGCGGCGATCTTGCCCTCGTTGCTGCGCAGGTCGTAGCGGGAGATCGTGCTCCTGATCGCGAACTGGAAGAGCGGCTCGCGGCTGGCGATCAGGTCGCGCACGGCCGCGTCGCCCTGCTTGACCCGCAGATCGCACGGGTCGAGCCCGTCGCCCTGCACCGCCACGTAGGTCTGGGTGACGAACTTCTGCTCGTCGGCGAACGCGCGCAGCGCCGCCTTCTGCCCGGCCGCGTCGCCGTCGAAGGTGAAGATGACCTCGCCCCGGAATTCGGCCTGATCGAGCAGGAACCGGCGCAGGATCTTGATGTGCTCCTCGCCGAAGGAAGTGCCGCAGGTGGCCACGGCGGTCGGCACGCCTGCGAGATGGCAGGCCATCACGTCGGTGTATCCCTCGACGATCACGGCCTGCGCGCGCTTGGAGATCTCCCGCTTGGCAAGATCAATTCCATAAAGAACCTGGCTCTTCTTGTAAAGCGGGGAGTCAGGCGTATTCAGGTATTTCGGGCCGTCGTCGGAATCGAGCAACTTGCGCGCGCCGAAGCCGATCACGTCGCCGGTGGCGTCCCTGATCGGCCAGATCAGCCGGCCGCGGAACCGGTCGATCGGGCCGCGCCGCCCCTCCCTGACCAGCCCGCCCTTGACCAGCTCGTCGGCGCTGAAGCCGCGGCCCAGGAGATGGCGGGCCAGCGCCTCCCATTCGGCCGGCGCGTAGCCGACCCCGAACATCTCGGCGTCGGCCCGCTCGAACCCCCGCTCCGACAGGAACCGCCGCCCCACCGCCGCGTCCGGCGACATCAGCTTGTCGGCGTAGAACTCGGCCGCCGCCCGGTGCGCCTCGATCAGCCGGGCCCGCTCGCCGTGGTCGCGCCTGGGCACGTAGCCGCCCTGCTCGTACTGCAGCTGGATGCCGGCCCGCTGCGCCAGCCGCTCGACGGCCTCTCCGAACGACAGGTGCTCGATCTTCTCGACGAACGTGATCACGTCGCCGCCCTCGGAGCAGCCGAAGCAGAAGTACATCCCCCGCTCGGGGGTGACGTTGAACGACGGGCTCTTCTCGTCGTGGAAGGGACACAGGCCCTTGAGGTTGCCCCCTCCGGCGTTGCGCAACTGGATGTGCTCGCCGATCACGTCGGCGATGGGGGAGCGCTCGCGTACGAGGGCGATGTCGACATCACGGATCCGGCCAGCCACGCCGGGAAGTCTATTCCGCCCCACCGACGGTTCCCGACCGGTCGGGTGTCCCCGGCATGGGGAGCGGGGAGGAAGCCGGAGGTTACCTCTCGGCTGCTAAAGGGGGAAAGCGGCCATGCGGGGGCTCCCGGTCGGCTACAAAGGTAAAGGTTGTCGGTGGAAAACGGTGACACGGGTGGAGAACATGCGATCGGGGCATATCGGACGATTGGCGGCCGTCACGGGCGCCGTGCTGCTGACCGGCGCGTGCACCCAGGCCACCGGGCTGGCGGGCGTCGGCGCCGGGGCCGGAGGAGGGGCGGGATCGCCCTCCACGGTCGCCGTCTCGGGCACCCCGTCGGCCACCGCCACGACCCCGAGCCCGACCCCGCAGCCGCAGGCGGCCGAGCAGCCGCCCCAGGCGGACGACCCGGTGAACGTCCCGCCGCCGAAGTTGTCGAAGTACAGCTACGCCTTCCCGGTGAAGGGCTGCAAGACCACCTACCAGCGCAAGCTGCTCGTGCTGCCCAAGACGACGATCTGGGCGCCGCAGGGCTGCTCGTTCGTGGCGCCCGTCGAAGGCGTCGTGGACGAGGTGAACACCCAGGACAGGTGGCAGCCGGGCACCGACGCGGGCGCCGACCGCGAGGGCAGGTTCGTCACGATCATCGGTGACGACGGCGTTCGCTACCTGGGCGGCCACCTCGACTCGATCGCCGACGGCGTCAAGCCGGGCGCCAAGGTCAAGAAGGGCCAGCTGCTGGGCAAGGTGGGCCGCACGGGCAACGCCCGCGACACCGGGTCCAACCTCTACTTCGCGATCTCGTGGAAGACCGGCCCGGCCTTCTGGTGGGTGCGCAGGGGCATGGTCGAGCCGTGGGACTACCTCGACGCCTGGAAGAAGGGCAACCGCACGTACTCCCCCCGGGAGGAGACGATGAAGCTGCGCGGCAAGCTGGGCGAGACGCCGCCCTGCTCCGTGCAGTGCGCGTCGCGGCAGGCGACGACGCCGCAGACCAGCAAGACCAAGACGCCGCGCCCGCGCAGGAGCTCCGACAGCGACGCCGAGCGCAACCCGACGGCGACAGACCCGCTGACCGACGGCGGCGTCTCGGCCGGCTGAGCACGGCTGCGGGGTGCGATGAACAGGGCCGGCCGGTGCGCATAGGGTGTGCTGGTGACTGCCAGCCGAGGCCGCCGTGACCAGCTCAAGGAGTTCCTGCGGGCCAAGCGGGAAGCGCTCACCCCGGCCGAGGCGGGCATGCCCGCCGGAGGGCGTCGCCGCACCCCCGGCCTGCGCCGGGAAGAGGTGGCGGTGCTCGCCGGTGTGGGCGTGTCCTGGTACACCTGGCTGGAGCAGGGACGCGACATCACGGTCTCCGGCGCCGTGCTGGACGCGGTCGCCCGCGCGCTGAGGCTCGACGAGGCCGAGCGGGCGCACCTGTACGTGCTCGCCGGGCTGAATCCACCCGACCCCGCGGGCCGGCCGGGCGCGCCGGTGAGCGAGCAGCTGCGCGCGGTGCTGGACGCGTGGATGCCCAATCCGGCCCACGTCCTGGACCGGCACTACAACCTGGTGGCGATGAACGACGCGGCCAGGTGGGTGTTCGGGTTCGACGACGACGTACGGAACTGCATGGTGGCCTTCTTCACCCACCCGACCTACCGCGGAAGGTTCACCGAATGGCACGAGTTCGCCCCTGACATGGTGGCCGACTTCCGCGCCAGCGCGGCCCGGTATCACGACGACCCGGTCTTCGGGCGGATCGCCGCCGACCTGTGCGCGGCCAGCGCGGACTTCGCCGAGCTGTGGGCGCGGCCGGACGTCCGTTCCCGCTCCCAGGGGATCAAGTCGATCACCCATCCCGAGGCCGGGGACCTCACCTTCGAGTACTCGCTGCTGCGGCTGCCGGACCGCGCCGACCTCAACGTGGTGCTGCACACGCCGCGTCCCGGCACCAGCACCAAGGAGAAGGTGGAGAGCCTGGTGGTGGCAGACCCAGGATGAGCGGACACTGCCATGACGGGCGCCGTCCCAGCACGATGGACGGCATGCGAGCGATCACGATCCCCGAGTTCGGCAGTGCCGACGTCCTGCGCCTCGACGAGGTCGAGGTCCCCGAGCCAGGACCGGGGCAGGTCTCCATCGACGTGGCCTACGCGGGCGCCAACTTCGCCGAGATCCTCTACCGGCGGGGCGTGGTGGACGTCCCGCTGCCGTTCGTTCCCGGCATCGAGGTGTCCGGCCGCGTCAGGGCGCTCGGCCCCGGGGTCGAGGGGCTGCGCGCGGGCCAGCCGGTCGCCGCGCTGACGATCGTCGACAGCGGCGGCTACGCCGAGGTGGTGACCACCTCCGCCGCCCTGGTGGCCCCGCTGGACGGCTACGATCTCGGGCCGGGCCTCGCGGCGGCGCTGCCCTCCAACAGCGCCACCGCGTTCCTCGTGCTCGACCGCGTGGCCCGCATCGCGCCTGGGGAGGACGTGCTGGTGCACGCCGCCGCAGGAGGCGTGGGCAGCCAGCTCGGCCAGGCCGCCCGGTTGCTGGGCGCGGGCCGCGTGGTGGGCGCGGTGGGCAGCCCCGCCAAGATCGAGGCGGCCAGGGCGTTCGGCTACGACGAGGTGGTGCTCCGCGACGAGGTGGCCGCGGCCGGCCGGTTCGACGTCGTGGTGGACATGGTCGGCGGTACGGCCCGCCGCGGCAGCCTGGACCTGCTGGCGCCGATGGGCCGGATGGTGGTGATGGGCAACGCCTCCGGCGCCGAGGACGTCGGGATCTCGGCCAATGAGCTGTGGTTCACCAACAAGACCGTTTCCGGGTTCAACCTGGCCGCGTTCTCCGCCGCCTTCCCCGAGGAGGCGGGCCGGGCGCTGCACCGGGCCGTGGCCGCGGCCGCGAGCGGAGAGCTCCGGGTGCGGGTCGAGTCGCTGCGGCTGGAGCAGGCCGCGCAGGCGCACCGCCGCATCGAGACCGGCCGCACCACCGGCAAGCTCGTGCTCGAAGTCGAACGACTCTGAGGCGGCCGGCCGGCGGTGGCCACCGTGCTCAACCCGATGACAACTCCTTGACGTCGACCTGGGCGCCTGACCTGATCAGCTCCTGGATGCCGTCCACGACGTCCCAGGTGTTGACGTTCATGCCGGCCACCACCCGGCCGTCGCGCAGCCAGTAGACGATGAACTCCAGGCTCTCGGGGTCGCCCCGGTAGACGATCTCGTCGTGGCCCTCGATGTCGCCGGAGAACTCCATGCCCAGCTCGTACTGGTCGGTGAAGAAGTAGGGCAGCCGGTCGTGGACCACCTCCTGGCCGAGCATGGACCGCGCGGCCACGGGGCCGCCGTGCAGGGCGTTGGCCCAGTGCTCGACGCGGATGTGGCGGCCGTACACCGGGTGCAGGAACTCGGCCACGTCGCCCGCCGCGTACACGTCGGGGTGGGAGGTGCGCAGGGAGGCGTCGGTGCGGATGCCCTGGCCGACGTCGAGGCCCGCGTTGCGGGCCAGGCCCACCTCCGGTGCGGCTCCGATGCCGGCCACGACCAGGTCGGCGCTCAGCCGCTCGCCCGAGCTGAGCCGCACGCCGTCCTCGGTGATCTCCGCCGCGGCGATGCCGAAGCGCAGGTCCACGCCCTTGCTCGCGTGCAGGCGGGCGAAGAGGGCGCCGAGCTCGGGGCCGAGCGCCCGGTTGAGCGCGGTGGGCTCGGGCTCGACCACGGTGACCGCGCAGCCGGCCGCCCGCGCCGCCGCGGCGGTCTCCAGGCCGATCCAGGACGCGCCGACGACCAGCACGGAGCCGCCCTCGGCGAAGCGCCGCCGCAGCGCCTCGCTGTCTCCGACCGTACGCAGGTAGTAGGCGGGCCCTGGCAGCCGCCTGGGCACGGCTCCGGTGGCGATCAGCAGCTTGTCGTACGGCTGCCGGGAGCCGTCCCCGAGCCGTACCAGGTGGTGACCCAGGTCGATCTGGGTGACCGGCGTGCCGAGCCGCAGATCCACGCCGTTGTCGGTGTACCACTCGGGGGCGTGGACGAAGATGTCGTTCCGCTCGCTCGTGCCCTGGAGGTACTCCTTGGACAGGGGCGGTCTCTCGTAGGGCCGTTCGTTCTCCGCGCCGATCAGCACGACCTCGCCGTCGAAGCCCTCTTCACGCAGCGTCTGCGCCGCCTTCGCCCCGGCCAGTCCGGCACCGACGATCACATATGTGGCCATGGGCGCAGTATCCGCCCGGCGGGGGTCCTCGCGAAAGCGGCTCGTCCCGGAGAGCCCGGCTCGTTGACGAAGCCTTAACCAGAAGATCGGCCACAGCGACCTGATCACGGCCTGATCACGGCCTGATCAACGGGGATCGGTCGGAGTGGACCGGTCAGCGGGAGAGCCGGCGGTGCCAGCTCACCGCCGAGGTGTCGGTGAGCGAGGCGATCTGGTCGATCACCACGCGCACGCGGGCGGCGTCGTCCGGCGCCTCCAGGAAGGCGGGCCTGAAGGCGGGCTCAAGCGTGTCCGGCGCGCCGAGCGTGATCAGCGAGGCCAGCTCGGTGATGACGTCACGCTGCCTGGCCTGCTTGGCGTGGTGGTCCTCGGTGGTCATCACGTAGTGGGCGGTGACGCCCTTGAGCAGCGCGCACTCCAGCCTGGTGGCGTACGGCACGACGAGGTCGGCGCGGTGGCGCGAGCCGTGCACCTCCCTGGTGGCGGCCTGCGCGGAGCGGCAGAAGCGGCCGATGAGGCCGCTGGTGAGGGCCTTCAGGCCGGCCAGGTCGGCGATCGTGGCGGCGAAGCGGCGCGGCCAGAGTGGGTCGTCGATCAGCTTGGTGAAGACCTCCTCCAGCTCGCCGAGGTCGGCGCCGGGGGCGTACCAGGTGCGGGTGATCTCGCACACCTGGGCGCGTTCGGTGGGCGACTGGAGCGCCTCTGGGGTGACGTGACCGGAGTGCAGGGCGTCCTCCAGGTCGTGCACGGAGTAGGCGACGTCGTCGGCCCAGTCCATGATCTGCGCCTCGAAGCTCACCCGCCCGGCCGGCGCGCCCTCCCTGATCCACTCGAACACCGGCAGGTCGTCGTCGTACACCCCGAACTTGGGCGATTCGCGGCAGGTCCACGGATATTTGATGGAGGCGTCCAGGGCGGCGCGGGTCAGGTTGAGTCCGGCGCTGAGCCCGTCCTCGGTGAGCACCTTGGCCTCCAGCCTGGTGAGCAGGCGCAGGCTCTGGGCGTTGCCCTCGAAGCCGCCGCACGAGCTCGACAGCGCGTTGAGCGCCACCTCCCCGTTGTGCCCGAACGGCGGATGCCCCAGGTCGTGCGCCAGGCAGGCGGTCTCGACCAGGTCGGGGTCCACGCCGAGCGTGGCGCCCATCTCCCTGCCGACCTGGCCGCACTCCAGCGAGTGGGTCAGGCGGGTGCGGGGGATGTGCTGGCCGCCGCCGAGCGTCTCTCCCGGGCCGACGACCTGCGTCTTCGCGGCCAGTCTCCTGAGCGCGGCGCTGTGCAGGACGCGGGCACGGTCCCGCTCGAACGCGGACCGTTCCGGATTGCCGGGAAGTTCCGGAACCCAACGCTCTTGGTCATGCTCGTCGTAGTACGGCATCAGTGAAGCGATTTTATCCAGTTTCCCGTCTCCGCTAGTGTCGAGCCTCGCGAGAACCCCTTCCCCGGGAGCCCTCCCCCATGACGACAGCGTTCCGAGCAGTGCTGGCTTTCACCCTGCTCGCCGGCTTCTACATCCTCGTCGGCCTCATCGTGGCCGCCGCCATCTTCCTCGACGTCCTGCTCATCGTCGACTTCCACGCCACCGCGCTCAAGTTCGCGATCGTGCTCACGCTGGCGTCGGGCGCTCTGGTCAGGACGCTGGTGATGGTCAGCCGCCGCCGTGACGGCGAGCAGCCCGGCGTGCCGGTGGGACGCGAGCACGAGCCGGTGCTGTGGCAGACGGTCGAGGAGCTGGCCCAGCGCGTGCGCACGGCCCCACCGGACGAGATCCGCCTGGTCCCCGAGGTGAACGCGGCCGTCTCGGAGGACACCCGCTTCCTGGGGCTGAAGGCGACGCGGCGGCGCATGTTCATCGGGCTGCCGCTGCTGCAGACGCTCACGGTGGACGAGATGCGCGCGGTGCTCGGGCACGAGCTCGGCCACTACAGCGGCGCCCACACGCGCCTGGGCGCGCCGGTCTACCGGGGCCGCGTCTCGCTCATCGCCACCGTCCAGGGGCTGCGTAACCATCCGTTCGTGCAGCGCCTGTTCACCTGGTACGCCAAGCTCTACCTCCGGGTCTCGCAGGCCGTCTCGCGCAGGCAGGAGCTGGAGGCCGACCGGTTCGCCGTCGCGATCGGCGGCCGGCAGGCCACGTCAGGGGCCCTGCGGAAGATCCGCCTGACCGCGGCGGGCTGGGAGACCTACGTCGACAGCTACCTGATCCTGACGGGCGCGGGCGGCACCAGGCCGGCGACGGTGTTCGGCGGCTTCCACGCGCTCATGAGCGACCCCGAGCGGCAGGCCGAGCTGGCCAGGCTGAGCGAGCAGCCCGAAGAGGTCTCCCCGTACGACTCCCACCCGAGCATGGCCGAGCGCCTGGCCGCGATCGAGCACCTCGACGAGCCGCAGCAGGTGCCCGACCCTCGCTCCGCCCTGACCCTGCTCGTCGACCCGAACGTGGCGGTGCAGGCCGTGGAGCAGTCGATGTGGTCGCCCGACGCGGCGGCGACGCTGCGGCCGGTGCCCTGGGAGGAGCTGGTCTCGCACGCCATGTACGCCGGCCGCAACGCCGACGCCCTGCACGACCTGGCGGTGGCCGGGCAGCAGGTGATGGGGGCTTCGCGGCCGTACCTGGACGCGGCGTTCGAGGCCATCGCGCGGGGGCGGCAGGCGGAGCTGGAGGCCAAGCTGCTGGAGAGCGGCTGGAACCCCTCCCCTACCCTGCTGGCCGGGGTGCTGGGGCAGGCGCTGGAGGCGGTGCTGATCCAGCTCGGCGAGGCCAAGTGGACGCTGTCGTGGTCGGGGCCGGCGCGGCTGCTGTTCGACGACGGGGAGGAGGTGGCCCTGTCGGAGTACGCGGCCCAGGTGGCCACGAACCCTGAGGCCGTGGGCGGGCTGCGGCAGTGGCTGGGCGATCACGGGATGCGCCACGACTACGTACCGATCGAGGAACCGGCCGCCCCTGACCCCGCCGCCCCGCAACCGGCCCCGGCGCAACCAGCCCCGGCGCAACCGGCCCCGGCCGACCTCCACCACCTGCCGAGCTGACCGGCCGCCCGGAGCCGGCGGAGGGCTCGTCCGAGAGCCCCGCGGGCTCGACCGGTGGCGGCGGAGGGCTCGTCCGAGAACCAGGTCGGGCTCAGCGGAGGGCTCGTTCGAGGTCGGCGCGATGTGCAGCGACCCAGTCGCGGGCGGCGCACACCCGCTCGACGACCCCGTCCGCGACCAGCCGGGCGGCGTGCGGCAGGCCGGCCGCCGCGTCCGCCACGATGCCGTCGCGGCACCGGTCCTGCCACCACAGCACGGTCGGCACCACCTCACCGCGCTCGGCCAGGCCGTAGCCGTCGCAGATCACCCGCATCCGCCGCGCGGCCACGCCCGGCTCCGCGCCGGGGCCGAGGCCGGCGTACTGCCAGCACACGTGGGCCACGTCGTGGATCCGCCGACCCGGCCCGGCGAGGTCCCAGTCGATGAACGCCACCGGCCGCAGCCCCGCCCCCTCGTCCCGGTAGACGGTGTTCTTCGGCGACAGGTCGTTGTGGCAGACCACCTCGCCGTCGCCGGCCTGCGGGGTGCCCGCGGTCAGGTCGTGGAACTCGCGGACGAGGGCGGCCACCCGGGCCAGGCTCTCGTCCGAGCCGACGCCGTCCGGCTGGACCTCCTCCCACGCGACGTGCCCGTCCACGTACCCCAGGATCTCGCGGCCCTCGCCGTCGAGGCCGAGGAAGGGCGGCGCGCCCCGCCAGCCGCTCCGCTCGAACAGGCGCAGCACCTCGTGCACGTACGCGGCCCGCTCGGAGGGACGGCGGCGGACGGTGTCACCGACGCGGACGACGGCGTTGACGAACCCTCCCGGGAGTGGCGTCTCAGGCATGAGTCCCAGCCTGCCCGATCTCCACCCGCCCGCGCGACGCCCGCTCGCCCTCGGCCGACCGCGCCAAGATCGATCACTTTGAGTGACGAGTCTGTGGCATCGCGGCGGATGAGGCGGAAAGTCGCGCGCGGGAGGGCCGCGCGACAAGAGTTTTTCCCGACCGTCTTGCCACACTCCGATCAGTGGCCTTACGGTCACCCTTAGCATTCGCCCGGACCAAGGAGGCGCTGTGAGCAGGCATGACGGCGGAACCCGGCAGGGCTCTTCGATGCTGCCCCACATCGCCTGGCGACTGGAGGCGATGATCGCGGCCATCGCCGAGCGCCGTGCCCCCGCCACCGGCCCGATCGCGCAGGCGCTGCGGAAGGTGCCGCGCCACTGGTTCGTCCCCTCGCAGGGCCTCGCGCTCGACGACGACGGCGGCGCGGTGCCGATCGACCGCGACACCGATCCGCACGGCTGGTGGGACGCCGTCTATTCGGGCAGCCCGATCGCCACCCCGCTCTCCTGCGGGCGCGGCGGCACCGCCTACACCTGCGTCAACCCCGCCCCCAGCGCCGTGGCCGACCTGCTGGAGCTGCTCGAGGTCGGCCCCGGGCAGCGGGTGCTGGAGGTCGGCACGGGCAGCGGCTGGGTGACCGCGCTGCTGTGCCGGCTGACGGGCGAGGCGGGCGGCGTCACGTCCATCGAGAGCGACCCGGCGGTGGCGGAGGCGGCGGGCCGCAACCTGGCCGCCGCGGGGATACGGCCGCACCTGTTCGTGGGCGAGGGGGCGCGCGGGTGCCCGGAGCGGGGGCCGTACGACCGGGTGCTCGTGCTGGCGGGCTCGCCGGAGTCGTGGGCCGGGCAGACCCGGCCAGGGGCGGTGATCGTGGACGCGCGCGACGGGCACGCGGGGCACACGGGGCACGCGCACAGGACCGTCACCCCGTCGGCCGAATATTACTCGGGACTCCCTGATTATTGAAGCTCGCCCCTGGCCGTCACCAGCGCCAGTTGACCGGGGTCTTGACTTAATTCGCATGGACTCCATGATTAGTCGCAAGCAATCCGCGAACATCCCGCCGGCCTGCCTGCCTCTAGGAGCGCCATGCCCAAGCTCGCACGCGGTCTCACCCTCCTCCTCCTGTGCGCGTCGGTCCTCGTCGCGCCCTCCCCCGCGCTGGCCGCCATCACCGGTCAGTCGGCCACCGACACCGCCACGACGGTGACGTACCAGTTCGGCTACACCGGCAGCCCCGCCTACACCCGCACGTACGTCGACACCGACCGCGATCCCGCGACCGGCTTCGCCCAGGGCGGAGCCGGAGCCGACTTCTTACTGGAGAACGGCTCCCTCTACCGCCACGACGGCGGCGGCTGGAGCTGGACGCTCGTGGGCGCGGTCACCCACTCGGCCACCGGCGGCACGGCCAGGTGGACGGTGCCGCGCGCGAGCCTCGGCGAGAGCGCCACCCCGAACGACGCCGACCTCGTCTTCCAGGTGGAGTCGCCGCTGGAGACGTCCGCCAAGTACACCCACGTCTACAGCGGAGGGGGCGGCAACGGCACCGTCACCTACGCCCCCACCAGCGCCGACTTCGCCAACCCCGAGCGCGGCCTCTACCACCACACCGGCGACTGCGACAAGAACGACTTCTCCCTGGCGACCCTGCAGAGCTACCGCACGAGCCAGAACATCTCCCTGGTGATGTGCGTGTTCTACCTGGCCGAGTTCAAGACGAGCCCGATCAGCGCGGCCGCCCTGCAGCAACTGCAGCAGCAGCTCGACACCGTACGGGCGGCGGGCCTGAAGATGATCCTGCGCTTCGCCTACACCACCTCGACCGACGGCGCCGACGCCGCCAAGGACCGGGTGCTCGCCCACCTCGACCAGCTCGCCCCCTATCTGAGCGCCAACAGGGACGTCATCTACCTCATGCAGGCCGGCTTCATCGGGGCCTGGGGCGAGTGGTACTACACCCAGAACTTCGGCAACGCCGGCACGGTGACCGCGGCCGACTGGGCCAACAGGAAGGCCGTCGTGGACAAGCTCCTCAGCGTCCTGCCCTCGACCCGGATGGTGCAGCTGCGTACGCCGAAGTTCAAGCGCACGATGTACACCACCAGCCCGGTCACCTCCGGCCAGGCCTACGGGGGCTCGGCCGTGGCGCGGCTCGGGCACCACAACGACTGCTTCCTGGCCAGCCCGGACGACTACGGCACGTACGAGGACCCGGCCGTCGAATATCCCTACCTCGGCTCCGACACCGCGTACGTCGCCATGGGCGGCGAGACCTGCAACCCCAACCCGCCCCGCTCCGACTGCCCCACCGCCATGGACGAGCTGTCGCGCTTCCACTACTCCTACCTCAACACCGACTACCACACCGGCGTGCTCGGCAGTTGGAACACCGGCGGCTGCCTGGCCGAGATCACCCGCCGCCTCGGCTACCGCTTCGCCCTGACCACCGGCACCTACCCCGCCGCCGCCACCCGTGGCGGCGGCCTGCCGGTCAGCATCACAGTGCGCAACGACGGCTACGCCGCCCCCTTCAACCCGCGCGGGCTGGAGCTGGTGCTGCGCAACACCGCCACCTCGGCCCTGCACCGCTTCCCGCTCACCGCCGATCCGCGCAGGTGGCAGGCCGGCGCCACGAACACGATCACGCAGACGGTGCCGCTGCCCGCGTCCCTGCCCGCCGGCACGTACGCGCTGCTGCTCAACCTGCCCGACCCGCAACTGCCGTCCAGGCCGGAGTACGCGATCCGGCTCGCCAACGACGGCGTCTGGGAGGCCACGACCGGCCTGAACAGCCTCCGCCACACGGTGACCGTGAACTGACCCCTCCAACCGCCGGCCCATCACCCTCCCGGGGGTGGGCCGGCCCTCACCCAACGTTGGCCGGCGCCGGCAGCGGGCTCCGCAGCCGCTCGGCGGGACGAGCGCGTTCTGGCCCATCGACCTCGCGGAGTGTAATGATCGTCGGGCTGTTCATATCAGGATCGTCGGAGCTTCCAGGCGCGGATTGTGGCCCTGGAAGTGTCATCATCGTCGCCCCCTCCCGGCTGTGCGGTGAAAAGGATTTGACGGGGTGTGGTGGGGGTCTGGACGATCAGGTCCGTGAACGTTGAATTCCCTCGGTTCTCCCCCGACGACGCCGATGCCCTGGTCGAGCTCCTGACAGGCGAGGAGTGGCCCTTCCATGCGAGCGTCCAGGAGGAGACGGCCATCCGGCGGCGGATCGCCGACGGCGTCTACGACGACGCCGACAACCGCACCTTCTGGCTGGTCGCGGACGGGGAGCGGGCCGGGCTGGTGCGGCTGCAGGACCTGACCGACTGGACGCCCATGTTCGACCTGCGGATCCGGGCCGCGTGGCGGGGGCGGGGGCTCGGTACGGCGACGCTGAAGTGGCTGACCGGCTACCTGTTCGAGCAGTTCCCCGCGTTCAACCGGATCGAGGGGAACACGCGGCAGGACAACCTGGCCATGCGGGCCGTCTTCCGCCGCTGCGGTTATGTGAAGGAGTCGCACTACCGCGAGGCCTGGCCGGCGCCGGACGGCCCGGTGTACGACTCCGTGGGGTACGCGATTCTGCGGCGGGACTGGATCTCCGGGACGACCACCCTGCCCGACTGGGACGACGAGCCGACGAGCGTCGCCTGATCAGGCGGGCAGGGGCGATGAGGGACAACGTCCGTCACGTGACGGCTCAGGCGGCGGGCAACGTGGTCAGGAAGACGTCGCCGTTGCCCGGTGCGGTGCCGCCTGCCGGGGTTCCGTAGGTCAGGCCCGTGACGGCCACCTGGCCCGAGGGGGTCGTGGTGGCGTACAAACCGGGCTCGGCGAACGGGTCCACGCCGTCGTCGCGAGCCGTCCCGAGCTGGGTGGCGGCGCGCTGGGCCCCCTTGGCGTCCAGGCGCAGCACCAGTACGTCGGCCCCGCCCGCCGGCACGCCCACCCGGCCCCGCGTGTAGCCGACGACCCGCACCTCCCCGCCCGCGAGCGGGGTCACGGCGGCGCCCTCGTCGGCCTGGGGCGTGGCCAGCACGTGCTGCCAGCGGCGCGCGCCCCTGGCGGTGTAGGCGACGGTCAGCGCGTCCCCTGCCGACAGGCCCGTGGCGGCGGTCAGGCCGGTGGTGGTGACGGTGACCGCGTTCAGCCGGTCGTCCTCAGGGCCGCCGGCGGTGGTGGCCCACTGCCGGGTGCCGTCCGCGGTGTAGGCGGCGATCCAGCCGTCCAGGCCGCCGAGGGCGGTCGTGCCGGGCAGGGCGGCGGAGGCGCTGCCGGTCACGTGGACGGCCGAGGCGCCGGCCGCGATCCCGGCCGCCTTGTCCTCGCCGGCGCCGCCGTACTGGCGGATCCAGGACAGCGCGCCGTCCGGGGTGAGGCGGGCGACGATGGCGTCCTTGTCGCCGGCGTTCCGGCCGTCGAGCGACCCCTTGGTGTAGCCGGCGACGTACGCTCCCCCGTCGGGAGCGGCGCTCAGCGCGTAGAGGCGGTCGGCCGCGGCCGGGTCGCCGAACTGGGTGAGCCAGCGCACCTCGCCGGCGGCGTCCAGCCGGACCACGAAGGCGTCGTCGGCGGCGTTGCCCGGATGGCGGCCGTCCAGGTCGCCCTTGGTGTAGCCGGCCGCGAGCACGCCTCCGTCGGGCAGGGCCGCGACGCCGTACAGGCGCTCGTCCGCCGCCGTGCCGAGCTGCCTGG
>NZ_BAAAMU010000090.1:0-43384 GCF_039529435.1 Nonomuraea maheshkhaliensis | reverse complement strand
TGGGCCTGGTCTCGTCCGTCTCGCGGAGCAGCCGTTCGAGCACCTCGATGTCCAGCTCGGCGGTCACCCGGTCTCTGCCGTAGTCGCGCAGGAAGCCCTGGTCGTTCCACTGGAAACAGTGGTCGCAGCGCAGGTTGCAGGAGTAGGTGAGCTGCAGGCTGAGCTCATTGGGCAGGTCGGTGGCGTAGCCGGGATCGGCTCCGACCCCTCTCTTGGTCCGCGACCGCACCGTGAGCTTGCGCCGGACGTCGGCGAACTCGGTCGGGGTCAGCGTTCTGCTGGATCGATTCTCGGTAAGCCGTCTCTCCACCTTTGGTCATCTCCCTGCGCGGTGTCAGCGGATCAGCTGTTCGAGGAGCCCTTTCACGATGCGGTCATGGCGGTCGGCGTCATCGAATCCCCGGGGCTTCTCCTCGATGATCATGATCAGATAGAGGTAGGTCCGGTAGAGGGCGAGCCGGGTGAGCGCGCCCTCGGTGAGTTCCAGGCGACCGCCGGCCTGCCGGTAGCCCCGCAGCAGGTCCGGGTCGTGCTCGGCCCTGCCGTACACGTCGAGGGAGACGAAGTCGGCCAGCGGGTCCCCCCAGAACGCGCGTTCGTGGTCGATCAGCGCCGCGATGCGCGGCGGCCGGCGGTCCCGGTCCCGGTCCAGGTCCAGGTCCAGGTCCAGGTCCAGGTCCAGGTCCAGCAGGATGTTGCCGGGCCACAGATCGAAGTGGACCAGGGCCGGCTCGGTGACCTCGTCGAGCGCGCCGGCGCCGGCCCGTACGGCATGCGCGATCTCGCCGGCCGGCCAGGGCAGGTCGGCGTCGAACCGGACGGCGTCGGCGAGGAGGCCGTCGACCATGGCCAGGAAGGCCTCCTTCCAGGTGGCGGCCCTCATCCCGGGCAGGTGCGGGTAGCCGAACTCGGTCCCCTTGACGCGATGGAGCGCGGCGACGTACTGCCCGAGCGTGCCGCGCAGCCGCCGGGACTCCTCCTCGGCCAGCCGTTCGGCCGCCTCCGACCACGGGATGCCCTCGACCGCGGTCATGATCAGGTGCGGTACGGGGTCGTCGAGGCAGGCGTGCAGCAGCCGGGGCTGCGGCACGCCGGTCCCCTCGGCGAGGGGGTAGAACATCGCCTCCGTCCGGATGATGTCCCGCTCGTAGGCGAGGAGTGCGGCATCGCCGGGAGGGCTCAGCTTGACGACCACCTCGCGGCCGTCGTCCAGCCGGACCCGCCACAGCGCGGCGAACGTGCCCGCTCCCAGCTCCCGCGCGGCGACGGCGCGCCGCCCCAGCGCGCGGTGGACGAGCCCGTTGACCTCGGCCTCGGGCAGGTGCCTCTTGGTGTGCGCGTCCATCAGCGATCACCGCTGTCCAGCAGCTTGCCCAGCTGGTCCAGGCTCCCGAGGACCGCGGACGTCTCCAGGCCGAAGTCGATGAGGCAGGCGATCTCGTCCACCCCGATCGCGGCCAGCCGGCGGACGCGTTCCGCCGCGACGTCCAGTTCGCCCAGCAGGCCCGCCTCGTCGAAGAAGCGTTTGACGGCTCTGCGCGTCATGAACTCGACGCCCTTGCGCCCGAGCGCGGCGGGGTCGACGCCGCGCGCCGAGCCCGCGCTCGAACCGAGGTGCAGGCCGACCGAGCTGCGTACGTACGCCGTCAGCGCCTCCCGCACCGCGTCGGTCACCGGCCCGAGGTGGGTGTGCAGCATCACCACGACGTCGCCGGGCCGGCCGGCGAGTTCCGCACGGTATTCCTTGATCTTGAGTGCCAGTTCGTCGACGCTCTGGCTGAGCAGGTTGGTCAGGACGCCGACGCCGAGGGCGCCGGCCGTACGGAACGTCTGGACGCTGCCGGAGCTCGTCAGCCAGACCGGGAGCTCCGGCTGGACGGGCGGCGGGAAGACGCGGACCCGTTGCTCCTCGCCCACCCCGGTGACGACGCTCACTTCCTCCCCCCGCCACAGCCGGCGGACCTGTTCCAGCGTCTCGACGGTGATACGGGTCCTGTCGGCGTACCCGCCGGGGTTGAAGGCGAAGTCCACCGCGTGCCACCCGGAGGCGAAGGACACGCCCACCCGCCCGCCGGACAGGTTGTCGACCACGGCCCAGTCCTCCGCGATGCGGATCGGGTGATGCAGCGGGGCGACCACGCTGCCGGCGCGGACAGCCACGCGTTCGGTGACCGCGGCGACGGCCGCGCCGGTCACCGCTGAGTTCGGATAGAGCCCGCCGAAGGCGTGGAAGTGGCGCTCTGGCGTCCACACGGCCGTGAAACCGTGCGCGTCCGCGTAGCGTGCTCCCTCCAGGAGCAGCTCGTAGCGGTCGGCGGAAGGCTGCGTGCTGTCGTCGGCGAAGTAGAACAGGCTAAAACGCATCGGCTCTTTCTCTTCCGCGGGGCTTGTCCGGAGGCTGGGGCAGCCGGGGGCGGTCGACCTTCCCGCTCAAGGTACGTGGCAGCTCGTCGAGCCAGACGAACACGGCGGGAATGACGCCGGGGGGGAGCTGCTCGCGCAGCTGGCGCAGCAGCCGCTGCTCGTGGGGGCCGTCCTCGGCGACCACGTACGCGCAGAGCTTCTCACCCGTGAGGACGACGTGGGCGTCGTGGACCCCGGGACAGCGCATGAGCACGTTCGCGACGTCGTCGAGCTCGACGCGCACGCCGTTCACCTTGACCTGCCGGTCGCGTCTGCCCAGGAGCTCAAGGGAGCCGTCCGGCCGGAACCGCCCGAGGTCGCCCGTCCGGAACCGGTGCGGATCGGACGGGTCGAAGCCGCCCTGCCGTTCCCCGAGGTAGCCGTGGAGCGGGAAGGGCGTGCGCAGCTCGACCTCGCCCGGCTCCAGGAGCCGCACCGCCACGCCGGGGAGCGGCCGGCCGACGGGGACCGAGTCCGCGGTCGCGTCCGCGGCGGTTATGCGGTGGAAGAGCTTGGTCATCGTGGTCTCGGTAGGGCCGTAGAGGTTGATCAGCTCCTTCTCCGTCCCGAAGAGCTCCTGCCAGAAGCGGACGTCGGAGGGGCGTACCGGCTCTCCTGCCAGCAGGACGGCGCGCAGCTCCGGCAGCGACCCGGGGCCCAGGCCCGCCGCCCGGAGCGTGCGGAACACCGTGGGAACGCAGTGGAGGATCTGGACGCGGTTGCTCTCCAGCCAGCGGGCGAGCCCCTGGCCACCGCGGGCGCTGTGCGGAGCCACGACCATCGTCCCGCCCGAGCACAGCGGGACGAAGGCGTCGCGCAGGAAGGCGTCGAATCCGGCGGAGGTGAGCGAGGAGACGCGCGTGCCCCTGTCCGCGTCCAGGAGGTCGATCTCCCAGGTGACGAAGTGCGTGATCGCCGGGAGGCTGCCGATGACCCCCTTCGGCCGGCCCGTGGTTCCCGAGGTGAAATAGACGTAGCCGGGGCCGTCCGGCTCGTCGCGGTGCCATCGTGCCGGATCCACGGCGTGGTCCCGTACGTCCCGGGCGTCCAGGGTCCGGAACCCCTCCCTGCCGGTCGCGGCCACGACCGGAGATCCGGTCCGGTCGGCGACGACCGCTCCCGGCCGCAGGTCGTCGATGGCCATGGCCAGCCGCGCGGGCGGCGTCCGTACGTCCGCGGGGGCGAACACGCGCCCGCAGGCCATGGCCGCGAGCATCGCGGCGACGGTCTCCACCGGATCGGCGCACACGATGAGCACGGGATCGCCGCCTGGGACGGCATCGAGTTCCGCCAGGTGCCCCGAGGCCCGGGTGGCGAGGTCGTGGTAGGTGGCGACCCGGCTCCTGCCGTGGATCGCGACGTCTCCGGGATGGGTCTGTACGTGGCGCATCCACCGGCCGGCGACGCCGGTCATCCCGGGTGCCCCGTCGTACGGCCCGCGCCCTGCGCCACCACGGGCCGGCTCAGCCAGGCGTCCAGGTCGGTCACGTCGTCCGGGGCGCGATCGCAGAGCACGTAGCGGCGGGGTGTCATCGCGGTGGGCCGGTGGGACAGGCCCTCCATGCAGAGCGTGTGCGCCTCCTCGGCGGATCGGACCCGCGGGCCGCGGGCGAGGAAGGCCACCAGCGGCTCGCCCCGGACCTCGGGGAAGACCCGGGCGGGCAGCGGCGCGAGCACCTCGTCCAGGAGCCGCTGCACGTCGCCGAGCTGGATCCAGCACGAGTCGACCAGCAGCCAGTCACCGTCCCGTGGGAGCGGGTCCAGCCCGGTGACCTCGTCCATTCTCGGACGGCTCAGATCCTCCGAGGCCGCCGACAGGAGGAGGTTCTCGATCGCCAGCAGGATGCGTTCGAGCTCGCCCTTGGGGACCCGGTCCAGGTGGCCGGTCCACAGCCGCAGGCGGAGCGTTTCCGCCGCGGCGAACAGGTCGAACCTGAGCATGACGTCGGTGTCCACCATCGGCGCCCAGGTCACAGTGGTCCCGGCCGGTGCCTCCTGAGGCGGGGAGTCGATCCCGCCCACCACGAGATTGTTGAACAAGGGCTCGAAGCAGAAGCGGACACCTCGCCGATGCTCGGCCCGCGCGGCCAGGCGCGAGCGTTCCTCGACGTCGTAGATCCCGTGCCTGCCCGCCTTCACGGTCGCCAGCCAGGCCTGATGGACACAGCCGTCGAAACTCATGGCCGCCAGGTCGACGCGCATGGGGGCCGACTGGACGAGGGTCCCGAGGTAGTCCGCCGACCGGCTGTCGTACCGGTTGCTGGAGAGCGTCAGGAAGTCACCGGCACTCCGGCCGGTGCGCTGGGAGAGCACGATGCAGACCGCGGCCAGGACGATCGCCGGGAGGCCTGACCCGGTACGCGCCTCTATCGTGGCCAGGGCCGCCGCCGCGGCCGGAGAACACAGCTCGGCGGCGACCGAGCCGCGCGGCGCGCCCGTGGAGGCGGCCGTGTAGAGGTGGTGTGGCGCCCGGTTCAGCACGCTCTCCCACGCCGTCAGAGCGCTCGCCGTACGGCGTGCCAGCGGCGCCCGCCGCTCGGCCCGGGCCTGGTCCAGCGGCTGATGGCGGGCCGGCCCGGCCTCGCGGTCCGCGGGGTGACGCAACAGGTGCGCGAACTCGCGGCCGAAGACGGCCAGGCCGAGGAAGTCCGCGGTCAGGTGGGAGAGGTCCATGACGCCGGCGAGGACCTTGCCGCCACGCGTGGCCAGGGCGACACGCAGCGGATGCGTCTTGGGACTGTGCGGCGCGCGCGTGTCCAGGAGGTGCCCGAGCTCCGCCGCCTCGACCGGTCGTGTGCCGGCGTCGAAGCGGTGGATGACGAGCTCGCCCGCCGCGGCGACCCGCTGGGCCGGGGGAGGGCCGGCCGCGTAGGTGGAGCGCAGCCCTTCATGGCGGGCCAGCAGAACGGCGAAGGTCTCGGTGACGTCGTCCAGGCCGGTGCCCTCGGGCAGCTCCAGCTCCCACCGCATCCAGCCGTGGGAGTCGGGGAAGGCGTCCAGCCAGCGCAGGATGTTGAGCTGGCCGAGGGTCAGGGGCCCGTCACCGGCGCGATCGCCCTGGAAGGGAACGACGATCGGTTCGCACTCCGTCAGCGTGAGCTCGTGAGCGAGCGCGGTGGAGACGTTCGGCATCGATGCAGATCACCCTCGCAGACACGTGCTTCGCGTGGACTGAAGGACCTTGCTCACCTGCATTCAGCCCATCGCGGAGCCCAGCTGCCGAAAGTTTCGGACTACCCCCGATAAGCTAGCCGGAGCGTATGTGAGCGCTTTCTGGTCGTCAAGAGCTGTGTTATCGGTAATCGCGGCGTTGAGCGGACAGCTGCCGCAGAGGAAAGGTGTATTGACCGATTCGCAGAACCGGACATACGCTGCGCAAGATTTCGCGAGGGAATGGAAAGTTTCGTCGGCCTTGCCTGAGGGATGCCCATGCGAGAAAGGCTGGACCTGCTGGGGCTCTTCCGCCATGCGGGCCCGGCGGTGACTATCGCGTTGACCGCGATGGTCCTCATCGACGCGGTGGTGCCCGCGGGCATCGCGATCGCGGTCCAGGAGCTGGTGGCGGCGGACGGCCGATCCGCGCTCGGGCCGGTGCTGCTCATGAGCGGCGTGGTCCTGGCCGGACAGCTGGCGCTGGCCTTCCGGTTCCCCGTGGGACGGCTGGCGGCCGATCGTATCGACGGCGCGCACCGTACGCGGATCGCCGCCCTGGTGATGGGCGTGCCGACCGTGGACGTGGCCGAGCGGCAGGACGTCCAGGACCGGGTGAAGACCACCACCGCGGAGCCGCGGGACTGGGTCGACCGGACGTCGGGCGACGGCGCCGTGAGCCAGCTGGAGCTGGTGGGCCACGCCGTCGCGCTGGTGTCTTCCTCGGTGGTCCTGTCCTGGTGGTCGTGGTGGCTGGTGCCGGCGACGGTCATCCCGGCGGTGTGCTTCCGTACGATGCACGGCCGCCAGTGGGTCCGGCATTTCCGGATCTGGGTGGAAGGAGTCCTGTACCACCGGCGGTGGAAGTACTGGGGCGAGGTCGCCACCACGCCGGCGGCAGGCCGGGAGCTGCGCGTCTTCGGAGCGGGCGAATGGCTGCTCGGGCACTACACGCGTGACATGCGCACCCACGTGGACCCCGTGTGGGAGGACGACCGGCGGGTGCTGCGCGGGCTGTGGCTGGCCCTGCTCCTCCCGCTGGCCGGATGCACCGTGGCCTTCACCTGGGTGGCCCTCGGCACGGCGGCCGGACAGGGCACCATCGCCCTGGAGGTGGCCGTGGTGACCGCGGCCTGGTCGGTGTTCAGCGTGGCCATCAGGACCGACGACGTGATCTCCCTGGAAGGGGCTCGGCCGGTCAGGCGGGCCGCCGCTGAGCTGGAGCGGATCAACCCCGCGCCGATCCCGCCGCGCGCGCACGCCGGGACGGCCGCGGCGCCACCGCCGCTGGTGCGCTTCGAGAACGTGTGCTTCAGCTATCCGGGCCGGCAGGTGCTCAACGGCGTCGACCTGGAGATCAGGCCGGGGGAGTCGCTGGCGCTGGTCGGGCTCAACGGCGCGGGCAAGTCGACGCTGACCAAGCTCCTGGCCGGGCTGTACCGGCCCGACTCGGGCAGGATCCTCGCCGACGGGACGGACATCGCCGACATCCCCGGCTGGCAGTCCCGGTTGAGCGTGGTGTTCCAGGACTTCCTGAAATACCCCCTCTCCCTGCGCGACAACATCGCGCTCGGAGCCGACGACCCCGGCCTGCTCACCGGCGTCGTCCGGGACGCCGGGCTGGCCCCCGTGGTGAGCCGGCTGCCCGGCGGGTACGACACGCCGCTGTCGCGCAGCCGTACCGCGGGGGTGGACCTGTCGGGCGGGCAGTGGCAGCAGGTCGCGCTCGCCCGCGCCCTCTACGCCACCCGCCGGGGCGCCAGGATCCTGGTGCTGGACGAGCCCACCGCCCACCTGGACGTCCGCACCGAGCACGACCTCTTCCAGCGGCTGCCGGACATCACCGAGGAGATCAGCGTGGTGCTGATCTCGCACCGCCTGTCGACGGTACGGCAGGCGGACCGGATCGTGCTGCTCGACGGCGGCCGGATCACCGAGTCCGGAACGCACGAGGAGCTCATGGCCGGGGGCGGGCAGTACGCCACCATGTACGCGCTTCAAGCCCGGCGCTTCAGCCAGGGATACGAGGACCGGCTGGACGAAGGAGACCTCGCGTGAGGAAGTACGCGCGCTTGTGGCGCGAGCTGATCGTGCTGTGCCTGCGGCGCTATCCCGGGTCGACCGCCTTCCTGATCGGCTGGCACGTGGTCTCGACGGTCATGTTCGCGGCGGTGGGGCTCACGCTGCGCGCGCTGGTGGAGGCCACCCAGGCGGGCACCGCCACCGCGATAGGGGTGGCGGCGCTGGGCGCCGCGCTGGTGCTCACCCTCAACCTCGGCGTCGAGCACATCGCCTACCTGCGGACCATCCATCTGGTGGAACGGATCAGCCTCACCGAGGTCGAACCCCGGATCCTGCGCGCCTGCGCGGAGCTGCCGCAGGTGCGGCACCTGGAGGACCCGGAGTTCCTGGACCGGGTCACCACGTTGCGCGGCCAGTCCGGCGCGCTGGTGGACTGGGCGTGGTCGGTCCTTCAGGCCATCGCCGCCGCGATCGGCCTGCTGGTGGCGCTCGCGGTGCTCGGCGGAGTGAACCCCTGGCTGCTCGCGCTGCTGCCGTGCGCGGCCGTACAGCTGGCCATGGAACGGCTGGGCCGCAAGAAGATCGCCCAAGAGGACCTGGCCTCGGCCGAGGACCTGCGCCTGCACCGTGAGCTGTACGACGACATCTGCGTGAACCCGGCCGCCCTGAAGGAGCTGCGCGTCTACGGCGCCGCGGCGCAGGCGCTCAAGCTGCAGGCCGAAGCCTGGGAACGGGTGACGCGCTCCCGCGCCCGCGCCGCCCTGATCGCCGCCGGCTGGTCCTCGGCGGGCTGGCTGGTCTTCGGCGCCGGATTCACCCTGGCGATCTTCCTGGTCACCGCGGCGGGCCGGCCGGGGGACATCATCCTGGCCGTGTCCATGGGCGTCCAGTTCCGCAATGTCGTCGAGCACGCGCTGCACCGATCGATGCAGGTCGGCGGGTACCGCCGGCTGCTGCGGCCCTACCTGTGGCTCATGGAGTACGCCCGGACCCACCGCGACACCGCCGACGCGGCCCCACCCGCCCGGCTGCGGCGCGGGATCGAGCTGCGGAACGTGTCCTTCACCTACCCGGGGACCACCAAGCCCGTCCTGGAGGACCTGTCCGTGCACCTGCCCGCCGGAGCGGTGGTCGCGGTGGTCGGCGAGTACGGTTCCGGCAAGACCACGCTGGTCAAGCTGCTGGCGAAGATGTACGCCCCGGACTCGGGCAGCATCCTCGTCGACGACGTGGAGCTGTCGGCCCTGGACACCGCCGGCTGGCGGGCCTCGATGAGCGCCGCCTTCCAGGACTTCGGCCGCTACTGCACCACCTTCGAGGACTCCGTCATGATGGGCGGCCGGGGCGACCTGAACTCCACGGTGCGCGACGCCGACGCCGAAGCGCTGGTCTCCCGCCTGCCCGACGGTCCCGCCACCGAGCTCGGCCGCCGTTTCGGCGGGATCGAGCTGTCGGAGGGCCAGTGGCAGAAGGTGGCGCTGGCCCGCTCCGGCGCACGGCCGCGCCCCCTGCTGTTCGTCCTGGACGAGCCCACCGCCTCCCTGGACGCTCCGAGCGAGCACGCCATCTTCACCCGCTACGCGCGGCGTTCCCGCGAACTCGCGGCCTTGAACGGAGCGATCAGCGTCATCGTCTCCCACCGTTTCTCCACCGTGGCCGACGCCGACCTCATTCTCGTGATGGCCGCGGGAAAACTGGTGGAGTCGGGCAGGCATGACGAGCTGCTCACCCGGAACGGCATGTACGCGGATCTCTACGGCATTCACGCGGCCGCGCACGCCTGAATTCCCTCAGCGACGGTAATAGCGGTCGATGACGTTTCTGTAGTAGGTCGGCGAGAAACCCATCCGGGCCGTCGAGGGCGCGTGCCGTGTCATTTTTTTCGTCGACACATTGTAGTCGTTGGCCGGGACGTCCACGTAGACCTTGGTGGCGGCCCGGCCGGAAATCTCCAGCAGATGGGAGACTATTTCATCGGCGGTCACCGGATGGCCCGATGCGATGTTGACCGTCGCGTGACGGAGGTCGCCACGAAGGATTTCCGCGGCGATGGTCACGAGGTCCGCGACGTCGACGAGATCGCGCCGCGCGCCCCGGTAGACGGTCACGACACCCTCGTTCACCTGGTCGGACAGCGCGGGCAGCAGTTGGTGCCGCCGCTGGTGCGGCCCGACGACCTCCGTCACCCGGAGGATGAGATGGTCCACCCCGGAGGTCCTTATCAGGTGCTCCATCGCCACCTTGTGGCGGCCGTACGCGGTGGTGGGGTGAACCGGGTCCTCTTCCGAACGGGGCGACCCGTCGCCGTTTCCGTAAAGATGCGCCGACGCGGTGGAGAAGTAGAGGAGCCGGCGCCGCCCGGCTCGGGCATCGCCTATCGTCTCATGGAGCAGATCGGCTTCCCGGCCGAACTCCGTCGCTTCGGTGGTGGTCGACCGCGACACTCCGGCGGCGAACACCACCACGTCCATCCGCATCCTTGAACTGACGAAAGCCCGGGCAATCATTCCGTCACCGACGACCTCCATGAAATCTATTCTCATATGCGGACAGGATTTCCGGGAGTGCGCCTGCCCAAAAAATGCCGCGCGCTCGCCGGCCATCAGGAGAGAGCAGGCACGACGCGTACAACGCGCCCGGCACTTGCGCACGGGGGAGGCCCGAAACGCCGGCACCGTCGTCCCGAACGTCCGCGATCACCCGAATTATCGCGCTGAGATCACCTCGGTGAAGTCCATCCGAACCGATTGATGGCGACCGGACGAGCCGCGTCTTCTCCGTGTCAGGGGCTTGACTCGTCGAACGCACATTTCGCGGATGGGACGGCTCATGGCGCGGATGTCTGCGAGAACGTACGCGAAAGCCCTGCTCCAGGAGATCGAGGACCCTGGCCCCGAGCGGCGCGCGCGCCGCCTCATGGAGCAGGACGAGGCGACCACGCAAAAGGGCGCCGAGGCCTTTCTCAACGACATCCTCGACCACATCTCCAATTACGAGATGGAGCAGCGCACCGATTTCATGACCGCCTGCGAGGACGCGCGGCGCAGGATCTCCGCCCTGCCCGGCTCGCTGCTCCACGGCGTCATGGCACTGGTGTGCGTGACGGTCAAGCTGCTGGACCGCCGGTTCAAGTCGCCGGACCTGGCGGCGCAGCGCGAGACCGACGAATACTGTGCGGAGTTGTTCGCCGACCCGTGGCTGAAGGAGGCGATCCGGGTCGTTTACCGGCCGGTGGACCGCCCGGAACAGTCCGCCGAGGCGCGCACGTGGGACGACATTGACTTCAGCAGCATCGAGTACCACAAAGCGGGCACCACCTCGTTCATCGTGAAAGGCCGCGGCAGCCGGGCGGTGAACGAGGCGGGCGCCAGGCCGCTCCTGGCCATAAAATGCGTGCTCTTCCCGTGGAACAAACTCGCCGCCATCGCCAGGGCCACCGACACGTACGCGGCCACGTACGGCGCCGACGAGATGACCTCCGTCGTGGTGAAGCCCATCTCCTCCTCTGACCGCTGGGTCGTCATGCCGTTCCAGCGAGGGGAGACGCTGGGCGAGCACCTGGCGGCCTTCGAGGCCGAAGAGCCCGGCATCGCCTCCCGGCTCAGGAAGGCCCAGCAGATCGCCGCGAAACTGACGACCGCCCTCCACCTGCTGGCCGGCGGCGCCCCGGTGGACGCGAAGAATCCGCGCGGCCAGCACCTCGACCTGTCCCCCAACAACGTCATCCTCGACAGGGAGACGGCCGAGGTACGCCTGATCGACCTCGGGATCAATCACCTCTACAGCCGTCAGGTGGGCATCGCCGAGCACGACGACTCGGTCTACATCGCGCCCGAGATCAAGAACAGGCGGCCCGAATCCGTCACCGCGGACGCCTATTCGCTGGGCATCATCCTGATGGAGATCCTGACCGGCAGTCCGCCGAGGGACGGCAGGACTCCCGACGAGATCTGGACGACGAGCCCCATTCTGGGCCGCGTACTGGAAGACCTGATAGACGAGCGCCCCGAACGACGGCTGTTGCTGCTGCCCGATGGCGAGGAATTCTCGTTCGCCGCCCTCGGCGAGCACCTGGACTTTCACTTCGAACTGGTACAGCAGGAATCCGAGGTGCAGGAGAACGACTTCGCCCGCCCGTTCGCGAAATACGCCCCCACCTCGCGCGAAGTGGCCACGCAGTTCAAGCAGGTGCTGGCGTGGCGGAACCTGGGGGAGCGGCGACCGCGGCGCGAGGAATACCTGCTGCTCTTCTCGGTGCTGGCCACCGCGTCCTGGTGGTTCATCGCCGCGAAGACCGCGCTGCTGAAACTCGACGACCTTCTCACGGGCGAGCTGGACCTGGCGGAGTTCACCGCCGACGCCGGGCTCGCGGCCAACATCATCGCGTTCTGCCAGGGCTTGGCGGCGGCCAAGTACTATCAGACCATTTTCGCGAGACTCTCCGTCAGGGCCGTCCCCGGCGGGCTGGCGACGACGGCGGAAGTCCTCATGGGCTCAATGGCGATGGTGGCGATTCCCACGACGATTCTCTCGACGTTCTCGAAGGAGCTGTACTGGACCTAGCCGTGGACCTCCGCGGCGGGCGCCCTCGCGGTGACGGCGTGCAACGGCGTCACGCTCCTGCTGGCGACGCGGACCATTCGCGACTCACGCAAGGAGTTCTCCACCATTCCCGAGCGCGGAAAGGTCTTCGCCCGCGGGTTCGAGCAATGGTGGTGGACGATGCTCATCTACGCCGTGCTCATCATCATTCTCGCCTCCAGCTACACCGCCGGCCTCTTGGTGGACATCTGGGCGTACGTGTTCATCGCCGTCGTGGTCACGGTGGGCGTTCATTACATCTCCAAGTGCGTGGGCGCCGGAGCGGCGGTTCGTGGCAGCCTCGCGCGGGCCTTCTTCGCGGGCGAACGCATGGCGATCCTGGCCCGGCGTCGGCTCTCCTGAAGAGGCGGACGCCTCGGCTGTAAGTTGTGGTTCGGTGAAAGGCTTCTCGACCACGCCACAGGCGACACCTGTCCGTATTATTGGGACATGACTGCTGGCCCGCAGGAACCCGCCGGGGAGTGGCGCGTCTCGCATGACGAGCGTGAAGCGGTGGTGGAACGGCTGAACCGGGCGGCCGCCGAGGGCCGGATCGACCTCGCCGAGCTGGACACGCGGCTTGGCCTGGCGCTGAACGCCAAGACGTACGCCGACCTGGCGCCCCTCACCGCCGATCTGCCGCCGGACGTCCCGGTGGATCAGGAGCCGCTGGTCCTCAGAGGCGGCATGAACGGCCTGACCCGTTCCGGGCCCTGGGAGGTGTCCGGGCGCATCCTCGTGTACGGCGGGATGGGCGCCGTCAAGCTCGACTTCACCCAGGCCGAATGCCGGCTGCCCGAGATCCAGATCGAGGCGGAAGGTCAGATGGGCGGCGTCACGATCGTCATCCCCGACGGCTGGGCGGCGGAGACCTCCCGGATGACCGAGGGCCTCGGGGGGTTCAGGGACAAGACGACGTCGCAGCGGCTCCCCAGGACGCCGCTGGTCCGCCTCTCCGGCACCGGCGGCGCCGGAGGAGTGGTCATCCGGCATCCCAACTCCTGGGAACGCCGTAAGCAGCGGCGCCTTCAAGCACGCTGAGGGCGGGCAGGCGACCGTACTCGGTGAAGCCCAGCCGTCCTAGCGCGCGCCGCACAGAAGGGGGAGCAGGTCTCGCGCGTCGGAGCGGGTGTCGAGGGTCATGACGTGCTCCGCCAGGTGCTCCCTGCCCGGCGCGAGGCCGTGGAACTTGGCCAGGAGCCGCTCGTCGGAGAGAGGGTTGGCGGGGGAGCCGAGCGGATGCCTCACCCTGGCGCGACGGACGGCGCCCGAGGTCGTGGTGACGGTCAGGGCCGGCTCGTCGATGCCGCCCATCGCCGTGTCCACTTCCAGGTCGATGAGGTTCATGAGCTCGGCGGCCCGGGGGTCGGCGCGTCGTTCGGGGGAGTAGGCGGCCAGGTCGGCGTCGCCGTACAGGACTCTGGCGGCGATGCCGTACGGCAGGCTGAGCTGGGCGCGGGGGAGGGTGGAGACGTCGCGTCCGCCGCACATGCCGGCCACGAGCGGGCTCAGGCGCACGTGGATGCGGGCGATCTCGCCGGGGTGCAGGTTCAGGCCGCCGATCGCGTCGATGGAGGAGTGGGTGCTGCGGCAGGACGCGTACGGTTTGATCGAGCAGCGGGAGATCCGCCACTCCTTGCCGAGGTCGCGGGTCAGCGCGCCGGGGTCGGCGTCGGGGCCCGCGTAGGTGCGCAGGAACCCCCCCCACACGCCGTCAAAGACGGGGCCGGGCCCGTGCGTGCCGGCGGCCGCCAGCAGCGCGGCGGCCAGGCCGCCCTCGGCGGCGCGGCCCGCGTGCAGCCGCTTGCTCGGTGCGCCGTCGTGCACGAAGGCCCACAGGCCGCCGGAGAATCCGGCCGCCAGGCCCAGCGCGTCGGCGGGCCGCGCGCCGTCCAGCCCGAGCAGTCGCGCGCCGGCCGCCGCCGCGCCGAACGTGCCGCAGGTGCCCGTCGAGTGCCATCCGGCCTCGTTGTGGGCGGCGTAGCCGCCGCACGCCTCCAGCAGGCGGCGGGCCACCTCGTAGCCCAGGACGACCGCCGCCAGCAGTTCGGAGCCGGGGACCGGGCGGTCGGCGAGGCTGAGGAAGGCGAGTGCGGCGGGCACCACGACGGCTCCCGAATGGTCGCAGCCGCCGGTGTCGTCCAGCTCCAGCGCGTGTGCCGCGATGCCGTTGAGCAGTGCCGCGTCCCTCGGGGCCACGCTCAGGCCGGTGCCCCAGACGGGTGCGTTCCCGGGCGCGGTCAGGCCGGGAGCCGGCGTGGTGGCCCCGGCCAGGGCGGCGCCGAGCGTGTCGAGCAGGTGCCGTTTGGCCCGTTCGATCACCTCGATCGGGAACGGGGCGGGCGCGGCGACAAGACCGGCCAGCTCGGCAAGGGGGTGGCGTGTCATGAGGTCAGCTCCGCGAAGACGTCGGCGGGATGGCCGGGTTCGTTGCCCGTGCGGGTGGCGCGCCAGTGATCCGCCGCCTGGCTGCCGGTCGCGAACCACACGCCCGGCCGTTCGCGCATGACCGCCAGCAGCGACCGCAGCAGCCCGATGCGCCCCGGCGTCCCGATCACCTCGGGCTGCAGGCGCAGCACGTAGCACAGTCCGAAACGATGGTAGGCGTCGAACTCCTGGATCCAGTTCTCCAGCACCGCGGCGTAGGGGGAGATGCGCGACTGCCCGGCGGGGAAGGGCGGGTCGAGGTTGAACATGAAGGCGGGGTGGTCCTCCAGCTCGTGGTGGAGCGGGAGCTCCACCAGGCCCGACGGATGGAAGTAGGGCAGGTCGTCGCCCCGCCACGAGGAGGACCAGTCGATGCCCAGCGCGGGCAGCCCGGCCGCGAGCCCAAGCTTCCATTCGCCGGCCGGGGTGCGGAAGCCGCGTGGGAGGGAGCCGGTGGCCTCGGCCAGCGCGTCCTGGCCGCGCCTGACCGCGTCGAGCTGTCCGGCGAGGTCGAGCGGGTCGAAGTCCTCGTGCGCGTGGCCGTGGTTGGCGATCTCGTGGCCGGCCTGGTGCGCCTCGCGGACGAGGCCCGCGTTCATGCCGGGCGTGAACCAGGTCGACGGCACCCCGTCCAGCGCGCCGAGCAGCCGTTCGACGCCGCGGGTGGCGCCGTACCGGCCGACGGAGAGGGTTTTGACGCGGTCGCGGGTGCTCGCGTCGGCGGCCAGGATCGCCAGCTCGGTGTCGAGGTCGACGGTGATCAGTACGGCGCAGCGCGCCTCATCCGGCCAGGCCATGTCGCTCCTTCCACCAGGCGGCCACGTCATGGCCGGTGGCGAACCAGACGTCGTCGTGCCCGCGCATGTGCTCGAACAGCCGCTCCAGCAGCAGGATCCGGCCCGGTTTGCCGGACACCTTGGGATGCCACAACGTGCTCAGGCACAACCCCTCGGCGTGGTAGCCGTCGAACTCCCGCTTGAAGTTGTCGAGCGTCGAGCCGTAGCCCGCGATGCGGTCGAGCCCGGCGGGGTAGTCGGGGCGGCGGGTGTAGGCGAGGTAGGCGTAGTCGTCCATGTCCCAGCGGACCGGGATCTCCACCAGTCCGCCGGGATGCAGGTAGGGGCGGTCGTCGCCGCGCATCGAGCTGGAGTAGAGGAACCCCTCCTCGGCCAGGATCCGCGCCGTCACCGGCGACCAGTCGCCCGACGGCGTGCGGAAGCCGGTCGCCTCGACGCCGAGCACGTCCATGAAGATCGCCTGGCTGCGCGTGAGGATGTCGCGCTGCTCGGCCTCGGACCTGCCGAAGTACGGCTCGTGCCGGTAGCCGTGGTGGGCCACCTCGTGCCCGCGCTCCACGATCGCCCGGCAGCGCTGCGGCCACGTCTGGACGATCCAGGCGGGGGTGTAGAAGGTGGCGGGCAGCTTGAAGGCGTCCAGCAGGTCGAGGATCCTGGGCAGCGCCCGCCACGGCCCGTACGAGCCGAGCGTGAAGTATTCGGGCTTGGCCCAGATGCTGCCGTCCAGCATCGCGCCGCCCGTCGGCCCGTCGAGGTCGAAGGCCAGCGACACGCACGACCTCTTCCCGTGCGGCCATCGGCTCACGAGCGGGCTCTCACGCGGCGGCCCCGTTGAGGGTGACCTGCTTGATGGCGTTGCCCTGCAGGCCCCACTTGTCGAGCAGGCGCGCGTACGTGCCGTCCTGCTGCAGGGCGCGCAGCGCCTTGATGACCGCGTCGCGCAGGCGCGGGTCCTGCTTGCCGAAGCCCATGGCCTGGTTGACCTGGGTGAACGGCTCGCCGATGACGTTGAACTTGCCGGGGTCCTGCTTGGAGATGTACGGAAGGGTCTCGCTGCCCTGGACCGCCGCGTCGAGCCTGCCCTGGGTGAGCTGGGTGCGCGCGTCCGCGGAGCCCTCCGTGCCGACGACCTTGATCGGCTTGGCGGAGCAGTTCTGCTCGCTCCACTTCTTGATCTCACCGGGGAAGGAGGTACGGCGGCTGGCGCCCACGGTCTTGCCGCACAGGTCCTTCGGATCGGCGACCTTGGCGGTGGAGAAGAACTGCGCGCCCGAGCTCATGTAGCCGACCAGGTCGAGCGTCTCGCGGCGCTCGGGCAGATCGCTCATCCCTGAGAGGATCATGTCGATCCGCCCGGTGGTGACCGCGCTCTGCAGCTGCTCGAACGAGGTCTCCTGCCACTTGACCGTGACGCCGAGCTGCTTGCCGACGGCCTCGCCGAGGTCGATGTCGAAGCCGGTGAGCTTGTTGGTCGCGGGGTCCTTGAACTCCAGCGGCGGGTAGTTGGGCACGTTCCCGACCACCAGGGTCCGGGATTCGGCGATCTTCGGCGGCAGGCCGCCGTCCGAGGTGGCCTTGAGGTTCTCGGGCGCTTTGGCGGTGCAGGCGGTCGCGGCCACGGCGAGGCAGGCGAGCAGCAGGACGGGACGAGACAAGGTGACTCCTAAAGGACTGCTGAGAGGAAGGTCTTCGTACGCTCGTGAGCGGGATTGGCCAGGACCTGGTCGGGCGTTCCCGTCTCGACGACGCGGCCGTCGTCCATGAACACGACCTGGTTCGCGACCTCCTTGGCGAACCCCAGCTCGTGGGTGACGACGATCATGGTCATGCCCGAGCCGGCCAGGTCGCGCATGACCGCCAGCACCTCGCCGACCAGCTCGGGATCGAGCGCCGAGGTGGGCTCGTCGAACAACATCAGCCGCGGCCGCATCGCCAGGGCACGGGCGATGGCCACCCGCTGCTGCTGGCCGCCCGACAGGGTCGAGGGGTAGGCGTCGCCCTTGTGCTTCAGCCCCACCCGTTCCAGCAGCTCCAGCCCGCGGGCGCGGGCGCTGTCGCGTGATTCGCGCAGCACCCTGATCGGGCCCTCGACCACGTTCTCCAGCGCGGTCATGTGCGGGAACAGGTTGAAGCGCTGGAACACCATCCCGATGGGGCGCCGCTGCCGGGCGATCTGGGCGTCGCTGAGCTGGTGCAGCCTCCCGCCGCGCTCCACGTACCCGAGCAGCTCGCCGTCGATCCAGACGGCGCCCTCGTCGATCGTCTCCAGCTGGTTGATGCAGCGCAGGAACGTGCTCTTGCCCGAGCCGGACGGCCCGATGACGCACAGCACCTCGCCCGCGGCCACCTCCAGCGAGATGCCCTTGAGCACGTGGTTGGCGCCGAAGCGCTTGTGAACGTCGACCGCCTTGATCATCTCTTCACTCCCCGGGAGAAACGGCGCTCGACGACCAGCTGGCCCAGGCTCAGCAGGCTGACCACGATCAGGTACCAGAACGTCGCCACGAACAGCAGCTCCATGACGCGGTTGTTGGCGTAGTAGATGTTCTGGGCGCTGTGCAGCACCTCCTGGTACTGGATCGCGCTGGCCAGGGACGTGAGCTTCACCATGCTGATGAACTCGTTGCCGATCGGCGGCAGGATGACCCGCATCGCCTGCGGCAGCACGATCCTGCGCAGCGTCTGGAAGCGCGTCATCCCGATCGCCTGCGCGGCCTCGGTCTGCCCGTGGTCGACCGAGAGGATGCCGCCGCGCACCACCTCCGAGGTGTAGGCGCCCTGGCAGATGCCCAGCCCGAGCAGCGCGGCGACGAACGGGGTCATCAGGTCGACCGTGCGCGCCTCGACGATGCCGGGGATGACGAAGTAGGGGAAGACGAGCGCCAGGTTGAACCAGAGGAAGAGCTGCAGCAGTTGCGGCGTGCCGCGGAAGATCCAGGTGTAGAGGTAGGAGACGCCGCGGGTGACCGGGTTCTGCGACATCCGCATCACCGCGAACAGCACACCCAGGGCCAATCCCACGATCATGGCGAGCACGGCCATGACGATGGTGTTGACCACGCCGGTCAGGATGGCCTGCGCGGTCAGGTACTGCCCGACCACGCTCCACTCGATCTGTCCGCCGGCGAACGAGACGACGATCGCCACGAGGACGGCCACCACGACGATCGCGGCCACGTACCGGCCGTAGTGTTTGCGCGCCACCCGGGGCAGGTGGGCGACATCTAGGGACATGGGGATCTCCTCACGAGCGAGAGGCCGGCGCGGGCGCCAGCACCCACAGGACTCGGGTGACCTCATCGCCGGGGTTGGTGAAGGTGTGGGGGGTGTCGCCGGGGAACAGGAACGAGTCGCCCTCGCGCATCTCGACCCGCTCGCCCGAGGCGTCGATCGTGAACAGCCCCTTGAGGACGTGCACGAACTCGATGTCGACGGGAAGCGCGTACGGCTCGTGGCCCGACCCGCCGCCCGGCTCGATCTCGCTGAGCAGGACCAGCAGCCTGCTCTCGTCCTTCGGCGTGAGCTGGTACTCGGTCATGCCGGTGCCGCCGAACTCGAGCCTGCCCCGGTTCCCGGCCCTGACCAGCCGCCCGCTCGATCCGTCGAACAGGTCGGCCACGTCCAGGTCGAGCGCCGAGCACAGGCGGAGCAGGGAGGCGACCGAGATGGACACCTGGCCGCGCTCGAACCTGGACAGGAAGCCCTTGGTGAGCCCGGCCCGCTCGGCCACCTCGGTCAGGCTGAGCCGGCGCCGGCGCCGCAGCTCGCGGGCCCGCGGGCCGAGGCCCGGGGTGTCCGGAATCGAGATCACGTCGTGGGGCCGGCGTAGTCGCGTGCCCAGGCGCGCTGCCGTTCCAGCAGCGCGGTGAGGCGGTCGATCTGCTCGAGGACCCGCTCCGGCGCGGTGGCGCCGTGGCCGGTGCGCGCGGCGAGCGCCGCCTCGACCGTGAGGTGCGGGCGCACCTCCGGCGTCAGCCGCGCGTCCACCGCGGCCAGGTCCGCGTCCGACAGCTCGTGCAGGTCCAGGCCCTTGTCCTCGCACGTACGCACGAGCGCGCCGGTGATCTCGTGGGCCTGGCTGAACGGCACGCCGCGCCGCGAGAGCCAGTCGGCCACCTCGGTGGCCAGCGTGAAGCCCATGGTGGCCTGCCTGCGCAGCTCGTCGGCGTTCACCGACAGCGTGCGCACCAGCCCGGCCATGGCCGGCAGCACGATCGCCAGCGTGTCCACCGTGTCGAAGACGGCGGCCTTGTCCTCGGCCAGGTCCCGGTTGTAGGCCAGCGGCATCGCCTTCAGCGTCGCCATCAGGCCGTTGAGGTTGCCGAGCAGGCGGCCCGCCTTGCCCCTGGTCAGCTCGGCGATGTCGGGGTTCTTCTTCTGCGGCATGATGGAGCTGCCGGTGGCGAAGGAGTCGTGCAGCTCCACCCAGCCGAACTGGCGGGCCGCCCAGAGGCAGACCTCCTCGGCCAGCCGCGACAGGTTCACGGCGAGCATCGAGGCGGCGAAGAGAAACTCGGCCACGTGGTCGCGGGCGGCGACGGCGTCGATGGAGTTCTCGCACGGCCCGTCATAGCCCAGCTCCGCCGCCGACAACTCCGGATGGACGGCTATCGCCGAGCCCGCCAGCGCGGCCGAGCCCAGCGGGGACAGGGCGGTGCGCCGATCCCAGTCCCGCAGCCGGTCGGCATCGCGGGCGAACGCCTGCGCGTGGGCCAGCAACTGGTGCCCGAACACGATCGGCTGGGCGGGCTGCAGGTGGGTGAAGCCGGGCGCCGCCGTACGGACGTGCGCGCGGGCCTGTGCCACCAGCGCGTCCTGCAGCCCGGCCAGGGCCAGCACCAGCTTCCTGGCGTGATCGCGCAGGTAGAGCCGCAGGTCGTTGGCCGTCTGGTCGTTGCGCGAGCGGCCGGCGCGCAGCTTGCCGCCGACCTCGCCCAGCCGCTCGACCAGCACCCGTTCCAGGAACGTGTGCACGTCCTCGTCGTAGTCGTTCGGGCCGACGCGCCCGGCGCGGACGTCCTCGTCCAGCGTGTCGATCGCCGCCAGCAGCCGCTCCGCCTCCTCCTCGCCGAGGATGTCGGCTCTGTGCAGCTCACGGACGTGGGAGCGCGAGCCCGCCAGGTCGTACGGGGACATGCGGAAGTAGCTGTCGGGCGCCCGGGACAGGGCGAGCAGGGACGGGTCGGCCGGCGAGCGGAAGCGTCCACCCCAGAGCTGATCGGACAACGCGGTTGCCTTCCGGTAAACGAGGTTTTCCGACATAGCGGTCTGCGTTGCCATGGGTGTCAATAGCGCCCTTTATGCCGAAATATGCTGTTCACAAGGGAGATTCATGTCTCAGGGACCCGTCGACGCCTCGCAGGTGCCACGCTTCGCAGGGCCCGACACCTACGCCAGACTGCCCCGTATCGATCAGGTGGAGCGGGCCGACGTCGCGATCGTGGGCGTGCCGTTCGACAGCGGGGTCTCCTACCGTCCCGGCGCCCGCTTCGGCCCGGCCGCGGTGCGTCAGGGCAGCAAGCTGATCCGGCCCTACAACCCGGCCCTGGACGTCTCGCCGTTCGCCGATCTCCAGGTCGCCGACGCCGGGGACATCGTCTGCAACCCGTTCGACATCGGCGCGGCCATCGAGACGATCGAGCAGGCGGCCGGGGAGTTCGACGCCGGGCTCGTCACCATCGGGGGCGACCACACCATCGCGCTGCCGCTGCTGCGGGCGGCGCACCGCGCGCACGGGCCGCTGGCGCTGCTGCACTTCGACGCCCACCTGGACACCTGGGACACCTACTTCGGCGCCGAGTACACCCATGGCACGCCCTTCCGCCGCGCGGTGGAGGAGGGCATCCTCGACACCGAGGCGCTCAGCCACGTCGGCATCAGAGGCCCTCTGTACGGCAAGGCCGACCTGAAGGAGGACCGCAGGCTCGGCTTCGGCATCGTCACCTCGGCCGACGTCATGCGCCGCGGCCCCGACGAGATCGCCGAGGCCCTGCGGCAGCGGATCGGCGAGCGCCCGCTCTACATCTCCGTCGACATCGACGCGCTCGACCCCGCCCACGCCCCGGGCACGGGCACCCCGGAGGCGGGCGGCCTGACCAGCCGCGAGCTGCTGGAGATCCTGCGCGGGCTGGCGGGCTGCAACCTCGTTGGCGCCGACGTGGTGGAGGTGTCCCCCGCCTACGACCACGCCGAGATCACCGCCGTCGCCGCCGCGCACGTCGCGTACGACCTGATCAGCCTGTTCGCGCTGCGGAGCCGGGCATGAGGGCGGCGGGCGACCTGGTCGCGTGGGCGAGGCGGGCGTGAGGACCGGGGGCGACCTGGTCGCCGAGACCCTGGCCGCGCTCGGCGCCACGACCGTGTTCGGCGAGCCGGGCCAGCACGCGCTCGCGCTGTTCGACGCGTTGCGCCGCTCCCCGCTGCGCTACGTCGGCTGCCGTACCGAACTGGGCGTCGCCTTCGCCGCGGACGGACACGCGCGGGCCACCGGGACGGTGACCCCGTTCATGGTCTCGACGGGCCCCGGCGCGCTGGCGACCCTGCCCGCCCTGATGGAGTCGCGCCTGGCCTGCGCGCCCGTCGTCGGGATCTCCAGCCAGATCCCGTCCGACGGGCTGGGCGGCCGCAGGAAGGGCTACCTCCACGAGCTCCCCGACCAGGCGGCCTCCTTCCGCGGCGTGGCCACCTCGGTCCAGGTCGTGCGGGCGGCCGCGCAGATTCCCTCCGCCCTGGCCCAGGCGTGGGAGGCGGCGCTCGGCGTGCCGCAGGGGCCCGCGTGGGTGGAGATCCCGCAGGACGTCCTGCTCGCGCCCACGGACGTCCCGCCGCCGGCCGACCTGAGCGTGCGCCCGCGCATGCCCCTTCCCCGTGCCGAGCTGGTACGGCAGGGCGTGCAGGCGCTCGACTCCGCCGCGAACCCCGTCATCCTGGCAGGCGGCGGGGCGTCCCTGTCGGGGGCGGGGCCGGAGCTCCTCGCCCTGGCCGAGAAGCTGCGCTCGCCGGTGGCCACCACGTTCGCCGCGAAGGGCGTCTTCCCCCATGAGCACCCGTTGTCGCTGCGGTCGTGGCTGGAGGACCGGTACGTCACGGACTTCCTGGAGCAGGCGGACGTGCTGCTGGTCGCGGGCACCGGGCTGGGGGAGTTGTCCAGCAACTACCACACGATGCGCCCGAAGGGCCGGGTCATCCACATCGAGGCCGATTCGGGAAAGCTGGAGGCCAACACGAGCGGTTCGCTCGCCGTGCACGCCGACGCCAAGGTGACGCTGGGCGCGCTCGCCGAGGCGGTGCGGCCGAGGGAAGCCGACGGGCGCGCGGAAACGGCCGTGGCCGGCGTCCTGCGGCGGGTGCGTGATCGGCTCAGCGGCCACGAGGAGGAGTTCGCGCTCCTGGAGGCCATCCCCACCGGCGTGCTGTCGTTCTGGGACATGACGATCCTGACCTACTGGGCATGGTCGGCCTTCCCCGGCCCCATGTGGTCGGCGCAGGGCGCGGGCGGCCTCGGCTACGCGCTGCCCGCCGCGCTCGGCGCGGCCTCCTCGGGCCGGCGCGCGCTCGCGATCTCCGGCGACGGCGGGGCGATGTACGGCCTGGCCGAGCTCGCCACCATGCGCCAGCACGACCTGGACGTCACCTGGCTGATCGTCGACGACGGGGGTTACGGGATCCTGCGCGAGTACATGACGGACGCGTTCGGCGCCCCTACCGGCACCGAACTGGTCAGGCCGGACTTCACCGCCCTGGCCGCCTCGTTCGGCATCCCCGCCCGGACCGCCACCCCTGCCACCCTGGCTGGGCAGCTCACGGACGCACTGGACGAATCCGGGCCGAACGTCGTGGTCCTGCGCGCTCGCCCCCGGATGTTCGCCCAGACCTAGGACGGAATCCGGCGGTGGAACCATTGGCCGGGCCGCCGAGTACTCCGGTGACATTTCGCGAGGTCGGGTCTGCGCTGGCAGTGACAGTGCCGTGCTGTGGCCTGGTGGCACCGGCGCCAGGGTGAGCGCGGGCGAAGGTGTGCAGGTTCCCGCCTGGCACGTGCCGCCCGCGCCCATCTTCGGTTCCCGGCCCGCCTTTCGCTCTCGGGCGAGCTCGTCAGGGGGCTTCGAAGCCGGCCTTGGTCAGTACGTCCTTGCCCTGCTGCGACAGCACCAGGTCCACGAACCGCTTGGCCGCGTCGCCGGCCGGCGCCTTGGCCAGGGTGGCGATCGGGTAGTCGTTGATCGCCTGGTCGGCCTCGGGGAACGCGATGCCCTGCACCTTCCCGGCGGAGGCGATCACGTCCGTCTTGTAGACCAGCGCCGCGTCCACCTCGCCCAGCTCCACCTTGGTCAGCGTGGCCTTGACGTCCTGCTCCAGGGTGACCGGCTTGACCTCCAGCTTGGCCGCGTCGAGGGCCTCGACGGCCGCCTCGCCGCACGGCACCTGCTCGGCGCAGAGCGCCACCTTCACCTTGGGGTCGGTGAGGTCCTTCAGCTCGTCCACCTCGGCCGGGTTGCCGGCGGGCACGGCGATCTGCAGCTTGTTCTTCGCGAACGTGGTCGGCGCGCTCGCCAGGGACGCGTCCGTGACCGTCTTCATGGTGGCCGGGCTGGCGGCGGCGAACACGTCGGCCGGCGCGCCCTGGACGATCTGCTGCGCCAGGGTCGCGCTGGAGCCGAAGTTGAACGTCACCGCCGTGCCCGGATGCGCGGCCTCGTACGCCTTGCCGAGCTCGGTGAACGTGCCGGTCAGCGACGCCGCCGCGAACACCGTCACCTCCTTCGCCGCTGCGGTAGCGGAGGCGGACGCGGCCCCGGATGCCGTGGACGCGGCCGGTTCGCCGGAGCCGCAACCGGTCAGGCCCGCGAGCGCCAGCGCGACGGGCAGGGCGATCGCCCATCGGGACATACGCCTGAACACCAAGAGGGCTCCTTACAGGTAACTCGCCGCGCGCTCGTGGCCGCCGACCCCGAGCAGCGCCGCGGTCTCACTGATCCGAAACGTCGCTGCAGCCCTCACCTTACCTGGCGCACTTGCAAGATTGAATGTCAGTTTTTCATCGTATCAGCAGCCTGATCTGCGGTACCGGCATGGCATCCACGAGATGGAGCGCGTCTTCGCCGGCCCTCGCTAGCGGGCGTGCTCAAGTCGACCCGGACGTCCTCGACCTATCCCTTCGGTCCCGGAGGCGGCGGCCGGGGCCGAAGGGACGGGACGGGTCAGGCCCGGGTGGAGCAGGAGTGGGCGCCGGTGCCGGCCAGTGCGCCGCCCTCGGCGATCAGGTACTCCTCGCGGATCGCCGTGCCATCCAGCCACGCCTCCCAGGATCTCGCGGGTGCCGGCGGCGATGTTCCAGCCGCCGTCCAGCACGGTCCGATGGGCGGGCAGGTAGTTGCGGACCAGGGACGGGATCATCATCACGACGTGCTCGGCGACGCTGATGCTGTTGCAGCGGGTGACCTCGGCGACCGTGATGCCGCGGGCGATGGCGGCGTCCAGGCCGACGTGGTCGGAGCCGATGCCGGCGGTGACGGCCGGCTTCAGCCCGGGGGCGCGGGCGATGCGCTCGGCGGTCGGGTACGCGGGCCAGAACGGCTGCGAGATGATCGGGCGCCGACGCGCGGCCGCAGGCGCACGTCGCGCAGCCCATGGCCTGACCTGACATGGCGGCACCCGCCTGGCGGGGAGTCCGGCGCGGGTGACCCGCCGTCCAGCAGGGTCGCTGTCATGAGGTTGCTGCCATCATCGGGATGGGGACTCGGCGGCTTGGCAGCCACTCCGTGGGCTTTCCTGTTGTCCGGTTCGGGGCCTTTCCCGGAGGCAGAGCTCCGGGCCGCCCGCCGTCCCCGCCGCAGCGGGTGTCGTACTGTCATGATCGCCTGTCCCGACGCCGCCATGCAGGGCCTTTCGGCCCTGGCGGGCGCGCCGATGGACCCATCGTTCCTGAGCTGCCTCGCGGCTTCACCACGAGCGGCTCGCGACCGGTGAACCGGCGATCTCGGCGATCTCGGCGATGTCGCGTTGCGTGACGACCGCCAGCTTGTCGGCGAGGTCGGCCAGCGCGCGTGAGGCCGCCAGCTCGTCGCCGATCTCCGGCACCGACGGGTCGGCCGGGTTACGGCGGGCGTGACCGGTGCCGGTCAGGCGATCCCGCCCGTCCCTGGTGGTCAGCACCGCGCGGGCATGCGTGTCGTCGCCGACCTCGCTCAGATGGATCTGCACGGTCCATTGCTTGGCTTCCATGATCATTTCCCCCTTCACGATGGTTCACGTGCTTTCATCGCACCGCCCGGTACGTCGGGACGGCAGAGGCGAATGTCCCGATGTACCTGCCAAAGGGACTCCTCCCCACGTGGCGAGGTGGTATGCGGCCGCTGGAGCAGCCGGGTCGAGCACGGTCACGGGACCGGCTCGGGTTGTCTCGGATGGTCGGCGGGCGGTGGCGAGGCGTACTCCTACCAGGATCAGGACGACCCCGGCGACCAGCAGGATCCCCGTGGTGACGAAGAGGGCGGCGGTGGCCCAGGCGCACTGTGGTGGCGGTGCGCACCGGCGCCACAGTGCGCGTGGTGGGTGATCTTGTCGGCGTGGTCGGCGAAGAACGCGTCGTACGGCTCGGCGATCCCCGGTGGCCCGCCGTGACGAGCTCGGAGTACGTGGCGTCCACCCCGGACGGGGTGTCGAACTCGAAGCACGGCAGGGTACGCGGCCCGCCGGTCGGCGCGCTCCAGCCGGGCAGGAACCGCGTGCGGAAGCCCTCGGTGTCCAGCATGACGTGCAGCCCGTCCGGCAGATCGCAGCCGGCGTGCTCGGGCGAATGCTCGTCGAGCTTGCACTCCAGGCCCAGACGGGCGTAGAAGGCGATCGAAGCGTCCAAGTCGGACGCCACGCTGTCGATCGTGTTCAGGATGGGATGCATGAGGCGCTCCTTCGAGCTCGGCCGGTGAGGTGAGGGCCAGGCGGCCCCGCGAGATTCCCCGTTCGGGCTCACCTCGCCTGACCACGAGCCGACGCTGCCAGGCCCGAGGTGGGCTCGTCGAGCAGCAGCAGTTCGACGTCCGATGCGAGCGCGGCGATCAGAGCCACCTTCTGCCGGTTGCGCTTCGAGCAGGAGCGGCCCTTCCTGCTGGGATCGAGGTCGAAGCGGTCCATCGGCGCCGCCTTGCGCCGTGGGTCGAGCCCGCCGCGCAACCGGCCGAGCAGGTCGATGGCCTCCCCGCCGGACAGCACGGGCCACAGGACGACGTGGTGGTCTTGCCCGAGCCGTTCGGGCCGAGGAAGCCGTGCACCTCGCCGGTCCGTACGGTCAGGTCGAGCCCGTCCAGGGCACGGAGCTTGCCGTAATGCTTGGTCAAGCCGCTGATGAGAACGGCGGCGTGTTCGCCATGAGGCGCCTCCACGAGGCTGGTCCGATACGACGTTGCCGACCAGACTTCCCGGCGCTCCACGAGCGACGGTAACGGCGTCGTCGGCTCTTCACCAGAAGGGAAGGCGTCGTCCGTCACCGGCCGTCCCGGTCATTCCTCCGCGAAGGAGGCTTGCTCGATGCGGCGGTACGCGTTGTTGCGCAGGCGGAGGATCGCGGCGGCGAGAAGGGCCGCGGCGAGGGAGCCGGTCAGCACCGCGATCTTGGTCAGGCCGTCGCGTTCGCTGCCGATGCCGAAGGCCAGCTCACCGATGAGCAGGGAGACGGTGAAACCGATGCCGGCCAGGATCGACAGGCCGAGCACGTCCACCCAGGCCAGGTTCTCGTCGAGGTCGGCCCGGGTGAAGCGGGCCATCAGCCAGGTGGCCGCCATGACCCCCACGGGCTTGCCGATGACGAGTCCGGCCACGACGGCCAGGGCCACGGGGTCGGCCAGCGCCTCGGCCAGGCCGTCGGGCCCGCCGAGCGGCACGCCCGCCGACAGGAACGCGAACACCGGCACGGCCACGCCCGCTGACAGAGGCCGGAACCGGTGCTCGAAATGCTCGGCCAGGCCCGGACCCGGTCGCCTGCCCACGGCGACGGGAACGGTGAAGGCGAGCAGGACTCCGGCGACGGTGGCGTGCACGCCGGACGCGTGAACCAGACCCCATGCCAGCGCGGCCAGTGGCAGCAGGAGCCACCAGGAACGAACCCCGCGCCGCACGAGGAAGGCGAAGACGGCCAGCGGAGCCGACGCGGCCAGCAGGGGGAGCGGCGCGAGATGCTCGGTGTAGAAGAGAGCGATGATCACGATGGCGAGCACGTCGTCGACGACGGCCAGAGTGAGCAGGAACGTGCGCAACGCGGCCGGCAGGTGGCGGCCGATGACCGCGAGCACCGCCAGCGCGAAAGCGATGTCGGTGGCGGTGGGCACCGCCCACCCCTTGGCGGCCTCCGCGTCGGCGCCGCTCGTGATGAGCAGGTAGACGGCGGCGGGCACGAGCACCCCGGCGACCGCGGCCGCGATCGGGATGGCGGCGCGCCGGGGATCGCGCAGGTCTCCGGCGACGAACTCGCGCTTGAGCTCCAGGCCGGCCACGAAGAAGAAGATGGCCAGCAGCCCGTCCGCGGCCCAGGTGGCCAGGCTCAGATCCAGGTGCAGTCCGGCGGGGCCGATCTTGACGGCGCGTAGTCCTTCGTAGGCTTCGGACCAGGGCGAGTTCGCCCAGAGCATGCCGAGCAGCGCGCCCGCGAGCAGCAGCGCGCCACCGACGGTTTCGGTGCGCAGGATGTCGACGACACGTCGGGCTTCGCTCCAGGAACCGGGGCTGAACAGGCGAAAGCCACGTGGCGGTGCTTGGGTCAAGGGAGACTCCAGGAAGGGTCGGCGACAGAACAGCCGACCAGGCTTCCCGGCACACCACGCCCTAATCTACCCGCATTCCACTTCTGTACGCGAATATCCCTGTTTGTCGTTTTGCGGGGTCTCCCTCTGTGGCCCCGGTCACGGGCAGCAGGATGATCGGCCGGTCGCTGGCCGGCTGTCAGCCAAGGATCACCTTTTCCTCTGGCAGTTCGTAACGGCGGGTGCGCTGTTTCAGCGCGAGTGCCGACCCCAGCGTGAGCGGGCCGATGCGGCCGATGTACATCAGCACACTGAGCAGCACGTGCCCGGCCAGGGAGGTGTGAGCGGTGATGCCGGTGGACAGGCCGTTGGTGGCGAAGGCGGAGATGACCTCGAACAGCACCTGGTCGAGGCCGTGTGGCGTCATGATGAGCAGCAGCCAGGTGGAGAGGGTGACCAGGATGACGCCCAGCAGGCCGATGGACAGTGCCTGGCGTTGAGTCGCGGAGGGCAGCCGCCGGTGGCCGATGTTGACCCGATGCTCGCCGCGCAGTTCGGACCAGATGATGAAGAGCAGGAAGCCGAATGTGGTGACCTTGATGCCGCCCGCGGTTCCGGCGCTGCCGCCGCCGATGAACATCAGCACGTCGGTGACCAGCCAGGAGGAGGGGTACATCTGGCTGATGTCGAGGGTGTTGAAGCCGCCGGAGCGCGGCATGACGGCGGCGAAGAAGGCGGCCAGCAGCTTGCCGGAGTCGTCCAGCGGGCCCATCGTGCCCGGATTGCGCCACTCGGTCATCAGGAACGCGAGGGTGCCGACGCCGAGGAGCATGGCGCTCGATCCGACGGTGATGCGGGTCAGCACAGACCAGCGCCACGGGTATCGCCAGGTGCGCAGCAGCTCGAAGACGACCGGATAGCCGAGGCCGCCGACGATGACCGCCAGGGCGATGGTCAGGCAGATCCACGGGTCGGTGACGAAGCGCATCAGGTTGTCCGGCCAGAGCGCGAAGCCGGCATTGTTGAACGCCGATACCCCGTGGAAGACGCCGAGATAGACGGCTCGGCCCAGTGGCTCGCCGTACCCGGTGATGAACCGTACGGCGAGGACGGCGGCGATGGCCGCCTCGCAGATCAGGCTGAACGTCACGACCTTGCGCAGCACGTGACGCAGATCGGCGGCGACCACCGACTTGGTCTCCAACTGGGCGGACAGCCTGGCCCGCAGGCCGATGCGGTGGGCGACGATGACCATGATCAGCGTGGCGAGCGTCATGATGCCCAGCCCGCCGGCTTGGATGAGCAGGACGATCACTACTTCACCGAACACCGACCAGTGCGTCCCGGTGTCGACCACGACCAGGCCGGTCACGCAGACGGCGGAGGTGGCGGTGAACAACGCGGTGAGCCAGTGGGAGCTGTCGCCGTCTGCGGTGGCCAGCGGGGTGCCGAGCAGGAGCGTCCCGATCAGCACTGCCGAGCCGAACCCGGCCGCGATGACCACGGCCGGATGCCGGCCACGGCCCGGCACAGCCGGGCGGCGCCGCATCATGAGATCGTCCGGCGTCGCGGCTTGCCGGACATGCTGACAACGCCGTCATCCATCGCGGAGGCTCCGTTCGGTCGCGCGACCATAGACGTCGCCGACCAGACTTCCCGGCACTCCGGGCCATACCGTAGCGCAGTGCGGCGCACGAGCGGAACAAGCCGGCCCGTGCCGAGCGCCGATGGTCAAGTGCCACGTGCCCGACTCGGGGCCCCAGGGTGCAGAGTCCGCATGCGTACGTGTCGCCAGGCACGTGTGCGGCGCGACCGTGACGCGTGCGTCCCGCGTGATCATGGCCGGCAGTAGCGCCTTCCCTTCGCTGACCAAATGGTTAGCATGCTGTCCATGCGATCAGCCGAGAGCGCCATCACCACCTCACTGATCGGGTCGAACGCCTACGACCTGCTCCACCCTGGCGGCGCGATGGCCCTCGAGCTCTGCCTCGCCTGGATCAGCATGGTCGCCCACCAGGAGAAACCGGTAGCCGCCTATCTGTCCTCGATGACGCTCGCCGGGAAGAAGCGCGCAGAGGCCGCCGGCCGGCTCCCGCTGACCGAGGCCGACACCGTCGCCATCGGCACCACGGCGCCGCACCGGCGGGACATGGCTCGCGCACCCCGACGCCGGCGACCCGTGGTGGGCGCCCGGCGACCACAGCCAGGCGGTCCCCGCGGTGGACGCTCCCAAGCACCTCGTCAGCGGCTGGGACGACATCGCGCTGCCCGCCCTGCTCCGCGACTACCAGGCGCTCCGGAAGGCGGGGCGCGAGCCGTACCTGACCATCGGGCCGTGGCAGCACTGGGACGCCGAGCTGTCGATGGCCGCCCTGCGTGAAAGCCTCGCCTGGTTGCGCGCCCACCTGCTGAAGGACGAGAGCGGGCTGCGCGCTGCGCCGGTGCGGATCTATGTCAAGGGTGCCGAGGAGTGGCGGGACCTGCCGGCCTACCCGCCCGCCGAGGCACGTCCGCAGCGCCTGTACCTCCACCCGAACGGCGGTCTGGGCGGCAATCCGCCCCCGACCGCTACCGCTTCGACCCCGCCGATCCCACCCCCGCTGTGACCGGCATGTCACGCCTGATCGGCATACCACGCAAGACCGGAGAGCGCGTCCTGTCCGGGCGCGACGACGTCCTCGCCTTCGCCGGCGAGCCCCTGCCCGCGATCCTTCTGGTTCGTGCTGCTGCCAGGTCTCGGCGAGGCGGGCCAGTCGGGCGGGCGCGGCGATGCCTCGCACGGTCGCGATCCCGCCGTCGGCAGGAGCCCCGCAGCCGCCCGACAGGTCGCACACCGCGCCCGAGCAGGTGGCGCCGCGGCCGATCAACGGCGCCGACAAGCGCTGGTCATTTGCGGACTGCCCGGCGTCCCTACGACGACCACGACTTCTTCCAAAGCTGCACCAGCATGCTGGTGCAGCGGAGCTCGGCGGAAGAGCGCCGGCGCGCCCTCGCCGAACTGCGCGCCTACCTCAACAGGCCGTGATCGCGGCCGATCCGGACAGGACGCCCATGGCCGTGGAGGAGCTGCTGCGCTGAAGTGACGGTGGCGGCGACGCTGAGGTCGTGCGCGACGTCTCCGACTCTCCAGCGCTCGACCCGCACGTGTGTGTGTTCGGTCACCTCGGTCACGCCGGCGGACCAGGTGCCCTCGTCGCGTGCGCTGCGGTCAGAGTCAGGGACCGCAGCGGGACGGCCGGCTCCTGTGCGCGAGCCGCGTTCCGGCCACGTTGTCGCGGAGCGATGGCATGGTTCTTCGCGACGGACGGCGGCGCTGCTCTGGTGCGCGAACTTCGGCGGTGCTAACGTCCGCAATGGAGCGCCGGGAAGCCTGGTCGGCATGGTTCGCGAACGATGTCAGCTGTGGGGAGAAGGCGCGATGGAACTGATCCGGTTATCTGACATAGACGGCTCCATGCTCGACCTTGTAGGCGGTAAGGCCGCCGGGCTCGGGAAGATGATCAGAGCGGGGGAGCGCGTCCCCGACGGCTTCTGCCTGACCGTCGAGGCCTACCGGGCGGGGCAACTGCCCGAAGAGGAGCTGGTCGAGGCGTACGAGCGGCTCGGCGGGGGCCGGGTGGCGGTGCGCTCCAGCGCCACCGCCGAGGACCTGCCGGAGGCCAGCTTCGCCGGCCAGCAGGACACCTTTCTCAACGTCGAAGGCCCCAGCGACCTGATCGACGCGGTACGCCGCTGCTGGGACTCGTTGTTCACCGAGCGCGCCGTCGCCTACCGCGCCGCCGCGGGCATCGGCGAGGCGGCCATGGCCGTGGTGGTGCAGCGGATGATCGACCCGGTCACGGCCGGGGTGCTGTTCACCGCCAACCCGATCACCGGCTGCCGCTCCGAGATGGTCGTCGACGCGGCTCCTGGCCTGGGCACCGCCATCGTCGAGGGCACCGTCGTGCCCGACCACTACGTGCTCGATCAGCGGATACCGGCCGTACCGGATGACGGCGGGTGCTTGAACGCGGAACAACTCGGCCGGTTGCGGGCGGCCGGGCAGCGGCTGCAGGAGCATCTCGGCTCGCCGCAGGACATCGAGTGGGCGATCGACGCCGAAGGCACGCTGTGGCTGCTGCAGTCGCGGCCGATCACCACGCTCTTCCCGTTGCCGCCCAGCACCGGAGACACGCGGCTCTACCTGGAATTCGGCCACATTCAAGGCATGCTCCGCCCGTGCACCCCGATGGGCGTGTCGCTGCTCAAGACCGGCGGAAGCATGTGGTTCCAGGCCGCGGGAGCCAAGGTCGACCGGCGTGACCCGCTGCCCCGAATGGTGTCGATCGGTGGCCGGCTCTACTTCGACGTGACCGACTTCCTGCGCAGCAAGGCCATGCGCGATCGTCTCGGGACCTCCCTGGAGGTCTACGGACCGAGGGTGCAGGGCGCCGTGCTGCGCATGCTCGACGATCCGCGGTTCGCGCCGCGGCCCGGCCTGCCCTTGCATCTCGGCAGCGTGGTCAAGGGCATGGTGCGGATGGTGCCCGCCGGGCTGGCCGGAGTGGTGTCGAGTCTGTCCAACCCGGCTCTCGCGCGCGCCCGCGCCCACCGCGGCGTCGCGGAGATCAAGCGGATGATCGTCCCGCCCGGCGAGTCCGCGACGGCCGCCGAACGGCTGCGCTGGGTCGTCGAGGACTCCCACAAGGCGGTCATGAGCATTGACATGCACGGGATCGTGTGGCCGCTGACGGCAGGCATGATCGTCGGGACGCTCCCGGCCGCGCTGCTCAAGGGCATCGCCACGGACGAGGAACTCGACACGGTCCTCGGCGGCATGCCGTACAACGTGACCACGCAGATGGACCTCAAGCTGTGGGGCCTGGCGGTGCGGGCACGCGAGCACCGCGACCTGTTCCTCGGCACCCCACCGGAGGATCTCGCCGCCATGTACTTCGCCGGCGAGCTTCCCGACATCGGGATGGCCGGCTTTTTGGCCGCGTACGGCATGCGCGCGGCGGCCGAGATCGACGTCGGCGTGCCCCGCTGGGGCGACGACCCGGCGCCGCTGTTCGCCACCATCGCCAACTATCTGCGCGTCGAAGACCCCGAGCAGGCGCCCGACGTGCGGTTCAAGGCGTCGGCGGCCCGGGCGGAGCGAATGGTCGAGACGCTGTCGCGGCGGGCGCGACGCAGGCGTCCCATCCGCGGCCGGCTGGCGGCGTTCTTCATGCGGCGCTCGCGACAGCTCACCGGCCTGCGGGAGATCGCGAAATTCGCCTGGCTGCCCGTGATCCAGGAGTGCCGGCGCCAACTCCTCCTGGCCGGCGCGGACCTGGCCGACCGCGGCCGGCTGGAGCGCGCCGACGACATCATGTTCCTGACGCTGGAGGAGGCACGAGCCGCCGCTCACGACGCGGACCACCGGGGACTTGCCGCGATACGGCGCGCCGAGTATGGACGGGAACTGCGCCGGCGCACCGTACCTGGCGCGCTTCTGTCCGACGGGACCGACCTGGAGGCGCTCGCCCCCGCCGAGCCGGCCCAGGACGGCGTGCTGACCGGCATGTCCGGAGCCGCCGGGCAGGCGACCGGCAGGGCGCGGGTGATCCGTGACCCGGCCGGCGCGCGCATCGAGCCGGGGGAGATCCTGGTGGCACCCACCACCGATCCTGGGTGGACCCCGCTGTTCATGACCGCGGCCGGCCTGGTGACCGAAACCGGTTCCCCGGTGGCGCACGGCCCTACGGTGGCCCGCGAGTACGGGATCCCCGCCGTCATCTGCGTCCGCGACGCCACACACGAGATCAAGACCGGGCAGTTGATCACCATCGACGGCGCAGCGGGCACCGTGCGCGTGGAACCGGGATGACCGTCAGCGGGGTGTAGTGGCCGGCGGCGTGGTGCTGTGCCTCCAGCAAGTCGCCGGCCGGCGGCGTGGTGCTGTGCCTCCAGGAAGTCGCCGGCCGACGGCGCGCGACGACAGTCGGGCCGGGTGTTCACGCCCGGCCCACTGGGGTTCACAGGGCCAGATCACGGCGGCGAAGCCCGTACAGGCCCACTGCCACCAAGCCGGCCGCCGCCAGGGTGAGGCCGGACAAGGTGCCCAGCCCGAAATCGGCCGAGTAATGGACGTGCGCGAACGGGGAGATCAAGAAGTACGTGTCGTTGACCAGGCCGATCTCCCAGCCGACTTCCACGGCGATGGCCAGCGCCAGGGCGGTCCATGCCACGATCGTTCCTGCCCGCCGCAACAGCCCGAATGCCGCCACAGCGACGGCGGCCATGACCCAGATGCCGGGCAGGACAGCCGTCGTGATGGCCAGGCCGCCGGCGAAGTCGCCGTCGCCGAGGCCCAGTCCGAGGCCGGCGGTGATCAGGACGGCGACGGGCACGGCCACCGCGAACAGCAGATGGCCGGCCACCCAGCGGACCCGGCTCACCGGGCCGGACAGGAAGAGTTCGGTGGCCTGGTCACCGCGCAGGCGCAGCACCGTCATGATCCCGTACAGGGAAAGCGAATACACCGCCAGTTTGTAGACGATGAGTTCGAAGAAGATCTCCGCGGGATCGTCGGTTCCTGTCCGTCCGGCCCAGAAGTCCAGTCCTCCGCTTTGACCGAACGTCGCGATGGCGCTCTGCCCGCCCAGCCCGATCGCCGCGCTGATGAAGGCGGCTCCCGCGATCCAGGCCAGGGCCGTGCCCCGGTGCAGCCGCCAGGCCAGGCCAAGTGGCCCGCGCAGGCCGTGGGCTGCCCGGGCGCGGCCGGAGTGGGGCGGCACGAGGCCGGCGCCGAGGTCGCGGCGGGCCGACAGGGCGTACGCGGCGCCGATCAAAACCGCGGCGAATGCCGCGACCAGGATGAACACCCACCATCGCTCGCCGCCGAAGGGGTGCGTGCGCAGGATCCATCCGGTCGGCAGCAGCCAGCCCAGCCATTGGGTGCCCGGGCCGCCCACGTCGCTGACGCCTCGGAGGAGGTAGGCCACGAAGAACACGGTGAAGGCCACGGATCCGCCGATTCGGGCACTTTGGGTGATCTGTACGGCCACCGCGGCCAGCGCGGCGGCGACCCAGCCTCCTGAGGCGGCCAGCAGCCCCCAGGCGAGGGAGCCGGACAGGGGTAGCCCGGCGCCTGCGCAGACGACGGTGATGAGTACGGCCAGGACGGCGTTGGCGGCCAGCACGACGATGAGGGCGGCGGTCAGCGGGGCCTGCCTGGCCACGGCGGCCGAGCCGATGAGTTCCTGCCGTCCTCGTTCCTCGTCGGAGCGGGTGTGCTTGACCAGGAGGATCACGCTGGCCAGCGCGGCAAAGATCATGGTGGCGGCGCCGCGCTGCTGGGCGGCGGCGGCGCCGAGGCTGTCGCCGTAGGCCGGCCCTTGCATCAGGAGGATGACGGGGTTGGCCGCGATCTCGCGCGTGTAGTGCAGGCGTGCTTGCGCGGTGGGGAGCAATTGCTGGATGGTGGCCACCGTGGTGGCGACGAAGAGGGCGACCGAGCCGATCCACAGTGGCTGCCAGACGCGGTCGCGGCGCAGGATCAGCCGGATCAGCGCCGCGGTGTTCGGTGGCAGGGCCTTCATCGGTAGTGCCTCATGAACAGCTCTTCCAGGGTGGGAGGCTGGGCGGTGATGTCGCGCACACCGTAGTCAGTCAGCCGGGCCAGCACGTCCCCGATGTGGGCGGTGTCGGCTTGGAAGCGCACGCGATGACCGTCGATGCTGAGGTTGTGAGCACCGGGCAGGCCGTCGGCCGGGATTCTGGCGAGTTCGGCGGTGACCGAGGTGCGGGTGAGATGGCGGAGCTGCGCGAGCGTGCCGGCCTCCACGATCCGGCCGTCCCGGATGATGCTGACCCGGTCGCACAGCATCTCGACTTCGGCGAGGATGTGGCTGGAGAGCAGGACCGTGCGGCCCGCGCGGCGTTCCTCGGTGATGACCTCGCGGAAGACCGCCTCCATCAGCGGGTCGAGTCCGGAGGTCGGTTCGTCCAGCAGCAGTAACTCCACGTCGGAGGCGAGCGCGGCGATCAACGCGATCTTCTGCCGGTTGCCTTTGGAGTAGGTGTGGGCCTTCTTGCGTGGATCCAGGGCGAACCGTTCGATCAGTTCCTCGCGCCGCTCGGCGTCGGTGTGACCCCGCAGCCGGGTGAGCAGGTCGATCACCTCGCCGCCGGACAGGCTCGGCCAGAGGGTGACGTCGCCGGGAACGTAGGCGAGCCGCTGGTGCAGCTCGACGGCTTGTGACCACGGGTCGCCGCCCAGGAGCTGGACGTGACCGCCGTTCTTGCGCAGCAGGCCGAGCAGGATGCGCAGAGTCGTGGTCTTGCCGGCGCCGTTGGGGCCGAGGAACCCGTGGACCTCTCCTTCCTGGACGGTCATGTCCAGGCCGTCCAGCGCGCGGATCCGGCCGTAGTTCTTGATCAGCCCTTGGATTCTGATCACATCGGTCATCGAGGGTGCTCCTTGCCGTGGTGATCGGCGACGGCCTGGCGGATCTGGCTTCCCGGCCCTGAGGTGATCCACTCGCCCAGGTGCGTGTAGACCTCGGTCATGGCCATGCTGAGCCGGGCGAGGTTTGCCCGGCTCAGCGCTTCGGTGCCGAACCGCCGGGACAGATGCTCGTGGAGCACGATCGTGCTGAGGTGCATCGCTGCCATGACCGCGGCGCTTTCGCGGACCTTCGAATCGTGCTCGGGGAAGTCGTCCGGCCAGTTCTGGGTAAGGAACCGTTCGGCGGCTTCGGCGCCTTCGTCGAACATCGCCGCTGCGATGGGCGAGCCCTCTACGAGCGCGCGCGCGAGATAGCGGACGCTGAGCTCGCTGGCCTGGTACATCCCCCGGAGGAACTCGGGGGTGACATCCTCCCCCTCCTGGACCTGGCCGGCGGCGCCCAGCACGGTGTCGCGGACGTGCGCGTCGCAGGCCTCCCGCAGGCTCGCCTTGGAGCCGAAATGGTGCTGCACCAGGCCGACCGAGACGCCGGCGACGTCGGCGATGGCCTGGATCGTGGCGCCCCTGAAACCGCGCTCGGCGAATTCCGCCAAGGCCGCGTCCCGGATCCGCGCGCGGGCGGTCAGGTCCCCGGGGGGCCGATCACTCGTTGAATGCATAACCCGGATACTATATGAACATATGGCTAACCATAGATCTATATTGCACGCTTGGTGCTGGTCGCGCTCGGCCGGAAAGCTGGCCGGCTGGCTGAGTTGTTCTCCTCGTCCGTCGGGCGCCTGGTAGAGGAACGCCTGAAGGGAGCACTCGGCACAGATCGGCTCGGGCCCCGCGATCGGCGTCCACCACTGGTCAGACGTCCACCACAAGTCAGCGGTCGAACCAGCGGGTCGCTGCCGGCGGCAGCAACGCGACGACGACCTTCGGGGGATACGGCCAGGCCACAGGGTTCGCGAATGAGGGGATGTAGAGGACCGCGTAGGGCAAATTCACGAGGAGTACCGCGGCTTGGAGGATCATGATGAATCGGGCTGCCCTGATGACGACCGAGGCTCGTTCAGCTTCGCTGAGTTCATCCATGCCAAGCGGCGGACATTCCATCCATCTTGCTCGTGATCAATGCCCGCCTCGGTCGGCCACCCTCGCTCATCGCGGCATACGGCCTTCCGCTGCTGTGTGTATGAGTGCCCCGAAAGCCATCGCGGGTCGCCAGGGGCGAGGGCGAGCAGCCCGGTTCGGATCTTTGTTGATACGTTGTCGGAAGGTGTGCCGGGAAGTCTGGTCGGCGAGTTGCTGTCGTCGTACCCGAGCGAGGCTTCCTGATGCGTGCGCGCGATCTGATCACCGACCTTCCGACCGTTACCCTGGACACATCCATTGCGGCGGCGGCACGTCTGCTGGCCCAGCAGCGGCTGCCCGGGCTGATCGTGGTCGATGAACGAGGGCTGCCCTTGAGCGTCCTGCCCGGCACGCAGGTACTGCGCCTGGCGGTGCCGGACTACTGTCAGGAAGATCCTGCGCTTGCGCGGGTGGTGGACGAGGAGCACGCCGATCGGTTCCTGCGTTCGTCGGCCGACCGTACGGTGCGCGACGCGCTGCCGCCCCAGCCTCGTGAGCTTCCCATCACCGATCCCGATGCCACGTTGCTCGAGATGGCTGCGTTGATGGCCCGAACGCACAGCCCGCTGGTGGCCGTGGTGGACGACGGTCAGCTCAGCGGCGCCGTGACCCTGCAGACACTGCTGGACCGGGCGGTGTCCGCGTGACGGTCACTGCCTGGGCGGCGGTGGCGGTCTTTCTCGGCACCTACACGCTGATCGCCAGCGAGAAGATCCACCGCGTCGCGGCGGCGCTCGGCGGGGCCGGGATCATGCTGCTGATCCACGCCACCGACGCCGAGGCCGCGTTCTTCTCCGAAGAGACCGGCATCGACTGGAACGTCATCTTCCTGCTGCTCGGCATGATGGTCATCGTCGGTGTGCTCAAGCAGACCGGCGTTTTCGAATATCTGGCGATCTGGGCGGCCAAGCGCGCCAGGGGCCGGCCGTACCGGCTGATGGTGTTGCTGGTCGTGATCACCGCCTTGGCGTCGGCGCTGCTGGACAACGTCACCACGGTGCTGCTGATCGCGCCGGTGACGTTCCTGGTGTGCGAGCGGCTGGCGCTGCCGGCGGCGCCGTTCCTCATCGCCGAGGCGATGGCCTCGAACATCGGCGGCGCTTCCACCCTGGTCGGCGACCCGCCGAACATCATCATCGCCAGCCGGGGCGGTCTGAGCTTCAACGACTTCCTCGTGCACATGGCGCCGATGGTCATCGTGCTGATGATCGTATATGTCGGTATGTGCCGTTTCCTGTTCCGCAAGTTCTTCGTCTACGACCCGGAACGGGCGGCGGAGATCATGGCGCTGAACGAGCGGGAGGCCATCGCCGACCGCCGGTTGCTGTGGCAGTCGCTGGCCGTGCTGGCGCTGGTCATGGCGGCGTTCGTGCTGCACCCGGTGCTGCACTACGAGCCGTCGGTGGTCGCCGTGCTGGGTGCCGGGGTGCTGGTGGCCGCGACCCGGGTCACCGCTGAGGAGGCGATCCGCGAGGTCGAGTGGCCGACGCTGGTGTTCTTCGCCGGGCTGTTCGTCATGGTCGGGTCGCTGGTGGAGACGGGGGTGATCCCGCAGATTTCCAAGGCGGCGGCCGAGGCCACCCAGGGGCAGCTGGGATTCGCCACCATGCTGTTGCTGTGGGCATCGGGCGGGTTGTCGGCGATCGTGGACAACATCCCGTACGTGGCCACCATGAGCCCTATCGTCGCCGAGCTCGTCCAGGCCAACGGCGGCAATGAGCACGCCCAGGTGCTCTGGTGGGCTCTGGCCTTCGGCGCCGACCTCGGTGGCAACGCCACAGCGGTGGGCGCGGCGGCCAACGTGGTCGTGCTGGGCATCGCCGCCCGCAACGGCACCCCGATCAGCTTCTGGCAGTTCACCCGCTACGGCCTCGTCGTTACCGTGGTGACGATCACGTTGTGCATGCCGTACTTGTGGTTGCGCTACCTGTGAGGCCGCAGTCCCTCGGCTCCGGCGCTCGGGTACCGGCCGAACGACTTCCGGACGACGACCGGGCCGAACGCATCCGCCAGGCGCACACCACCTTCGAAGGGATGGCCAAGGTGTTCCAGAACGCGCCACTTCCCGGGGAGGAGACATGAACGGGCACGCGATCGTGGTGGGCGGCATCGGCGGCGCGCTCGGGACAAGCTGGGGAAGTGGTCGTCATGGTGTCTTCTCGTGTCAGTGGGGAGGTCGTTCCGGCCGGCGGATCTTGCGGGTGATGGTGCCGTACCAGGCGGGGAGGTCTCGTTCGTCGTCGAACCAGCGGGCGACCACGATGTCGGTGGAGGAGTGCAGCAGGATCGACAGCACGATGGTCACGGCGACGAGCTGGAACACCGGCACGGCGGCGGCGATGCCGGAGCCAAGCACCAGTAGCCCGTAGACCACGGAGGCGAATCCCTTGGGGCCGAACCAGGCCACGGCCGCCTGCTCGCGTACGCCCAGTCCTGAGCGCAGGAACGACAGCCAGATCGCGACGGGGCGGGCCACGATCAGCGCGAGTACCGCGAACAGCCACCCCTGCCAGCCGACCGAGCCGAGCAGCGCGGGGGTGATGAGCGCGCCGAACACGAGCAGCGCCGCGAGTTTGAACACCTCGGCGATCAGCTCGCCGAAGTGTTCGAACGACTCGCGCTGCCGGGGCCCGAAGGTGGCCACGGTGATCCCGGCGGAGAACGCGGCCAGGAACAGGTTGCCGTGCGTGGCCTTGCCGACGGCCAGCACGAGCAGGCCGATGGCCAGGGCGTTGAGCGGCTCGTAGGCGGTGGAGGCGGCGAACCAGCGGGTCCGCTCCAGCTTGATCGCCACCCACGGGATGGCGACCCCGATGACGATGCCGAGCCCGAGCTCCAGGCCCAGCTCTCCCAGATGCAGGTCCTCGGATCCGGCCGCGACCGCGAGGAAGAGGATGACGAACGGCAGCGCCAGGCCGTCGTTGACGCCGGACTCGACGTTGAGCAGTTGCCGCAGCCGGGGCGGCACCTTCTCGTTGCCGACCAGGGCGGCGGCGAAGACCGGGTCGGTGGGCGCGAGGATGGCGCCGATCAGCAGCGACTCGATCCAGCCCAGGCCGAGCAGGTAGTGCGCCCCGGCGGCGGTGATGACCAGGGTCAGCGGCAGGCCCCAGCCGAGCGCCCGGCCGGGCAGCCGCCAGGCGCTGCGCAGTTCGGCCCAGCCGACCCGCATGCCGTCGGTGAACAGCACGGTGAACAGCGCCAGCTCGGCCAGCGTCGCCACCAGCTCGTCACCGGGCCGCAGCGAGATGACGCCGAGCACGCCGTCACCCAGCACGAACCCGGCCACCAGGAACAGCGCGGCGGTGGACAGGATGGTGCGGTGGGCCAGACTGGACAGCAGCACCGCCAGCAGCAGCACACACGCGAAAGCGGTCAGCAGCACACCCATCACAGGCGCCGCATGGGGGTCGTCATGGAACGGCCTTTCCAGTCGGTTACTCGCACGATCTTGCCGACCAGACTTCCCGGCGCTCCGCGCCCACCTTAACAGGGGCTGCCGTCACGATGGTGCTCGTCGCTCCACAAAGGTGACCAAGGACGACAATTCGCAATAAAGGAGCGTCAACTCGGCTTGGGCCGAGCAGTGAACCTGGGCGAAGGGAGCGTGATCGCGCACTTGGTTCGGAACTATCCGAACAAGTCGATATGCTCGGCTCGTGAGCGTTGATGAGTTTGTGGAAAACGCCGGGCTCTTCTACGAGCGGCTCGGGCTGAGCCGCACGTCGGGCCGCGTCATGGGCTGGTTGCTGACCGCCGACACCTCCGGCGCCGACGCGCCCGCGCTGACCGAGGCGCTGGCCGTGGCCAAGAGCAGCATGAGCGTCGCGCTGCGGCAACTGGAACAGGCGGGCCTCATCGAGCGGTTCCGGGTGCGCGGCGAGCGGCGCGACCGCTACCGGCTGGCCGAGGACGTCTTCGCCCGCGCCTTCCGCGCGAAGATGGCCGAGTTCGAGGGCTTCCTGGCCCTGGCCGAGCAGGGGCTGCGCGCGGTGGGCGACGACCCGGAGCGCCGGCGGAGGCTGGAGCTCATGCGCGACATGTACGCGTTCATGATGGACCGCTTCCCCCGCCTGCTGGACGAGTGGGACGAGCTCAAGGAGCAGCGATGAGACCCTTACTGATCACTGTGGGCAGCCGCGGCGACGTCCAGCCGTACCTCGCCCTGGCCTGCGGGCTGCTGGCCGCCGGGCACCGGCCGCTCCTGGCGGCGCCCCGGCGCTTCGAGCCGCTCGCCGCCGCCCGCGGGGTGGACTTCGCGCCGCTGAACGACGAGATGCTCGCGCTGCAGGACAAGGTCCAGGGGCAGGGCGTGCGGGCAGCCATCACCGCCGCCCGCACGGTCAGGCCGATGCTGCGTCGCCTGCTCGACGACCAGGCCGCGCTCACCGCGCACGAGGCCGACGTGGTCGTCTATCACCCCAAGTCGCTCGGCGGCCCCCACGTCGCCGAGAAGCTCGGTGTCCCGGCTCTGGCCGGTCTGCTGCTGCCGCTCTACCTGTCCACCGCCGCCTTCCCTTCCCCCATCCTCCCGGTACGGGTGCCGCGGGCGCTCAACCGGGCGAGCTGGCGCGTCTCCTCCGCCGTCGAGGCGCCCTACCGCGGCACGGTGCGGGACTGGCGGGCCGAGGCCCTCGGCCTGCCCCGGAGGTTCCAGCCGGTTGCCGACCTGGTCGAGGGGGGCGGCGTGCTGCACGCCTGGAGTCCGCACCTGCTCCCGGCACCCGCCGACTGGCCCGCTCAGGCGCATCCCACCGGCTTCTGGACGATGCCCGCTGACGACTGGGCACCGCCTGAGCGACTGGCCCGCTTCCTCGACGCCGGGGACCCGCCGATCTACGCCGGATTCGGCAGTTCCTTCGCCGGCGACCCGGAGGCGCTGACCTCCGCGGTGCTGGAAGCCGTCCGGCTCAGCGGGCACCGCGCGATCCTCGCCACCGGCTGGGGCGCCCTGCGACCGGGTGCACAGCCGGACGGCGTCCTGGTGATCGAGGAGGCCCCGCACGCCTGGCTGCTCCCGCGCGTCTCCGTCGCCGTACACCACGGCGGCATCGGCACGGTGGCCGCCGCGCTGCGCGCCGGCGTCCCCCAGGTGGTGCGCCCTTTCCTGGGCGACCAGCCGTTCTGGGCCGAACGCCTGGACCACCTCGGCGTCGCGCCGCCACCCGTCACCGGCCGGCTCACGCCTGGCCGGCTGGCCGCGGCGATCGAGAAGGCGGTCACGCTGGCACCGGCCGCCCGCGCGCTCGCCACACCAATCCGAGCGGAGGACGGCATCGCCGCCGCCGTCACCCGCATCACTCGCGCGGACGCGGCCCGGCCGTGAGGCTGGGTTCCAGCGCTCGCGATCGCCGCGGCGGCGCTGCCGGAGGATCGTCGAAGGCGGTGTCCTCGCTGAGGTGGTGGCTGGGCGAGATGCGGCAACGCGGCGGAACGCCGCCAGGAACGTGCTCGCAGCCGGGTCAGGATGCACTGGCGCACCTCGATGGCGCGCGGGCGTCGAGGCTCAAGGAGTCCGCCTCAAACACCCTCACTGCCTTCGGCTGAGGAAAGTCCTCCTGAGGAGAGTGAGGACCAACGCGCGCCCATGGAGGACTTTCGCCTCGTCCGCGGCCCGGCGGCGCTTGCCACGCTGGGAGCAGGCGAGTCATGCGGAAGGTGGTCCCCCATGCGGAAGAAAGTGCTGGTCCTGGGCGGGAACTTCGGCGGGCTCAACG
>NZ_BAAAMU010000089.1:516-43799 GCF_039529435.1 Nonomuraea maheshkhaliensis | reverse complement strand
CGCGCCGCGACGAGCGGCCGCCGCCCTACGTGCCCGCGCCGATGCCGGCCAGGCCGTCCGGCCAGTACGGCGACCAGCGGGTGGCCGGCTATCCGGGCGCGCCGGCGCCCGCGCAGGCACGGCCCTACGCCCCGCCACCGCAGTACGCCCCGCCGCCCCAGTACACTCCGCCGGCCGAGCGGAAGAGATACCTGTTCGGCAGCCAGGTGGTCGGCCTGCTCCTGCTGGTCACGCTCGTGGCGCTGACCGTGCTGATGCCGGTCACGGTCGGCGCGGTGGCCCTCGCGCTCGCGGTCGTGCTGCGCATCGGCGAATACCTGTTCGGCGACATGGTCAAGCGGCGCCAGGTGCGCGGCAGCAGCGCGGCCGATCCGCTGCTCGTCCTGGTCGGCACCCCGTGGGCGCTGATCAAGTCCGCGCTCGTGACGCTGGTGCACGCGCCGCTGGCGCTGCTGTTCGGCGTGTGCGTGTGGGGAGTCCTCCACTGGGGCGGCCGGCTCGACGTCAACGAGGCCGCCGCGTACGCCGCGGGCGCCTTCGCCGCAGGGCTGTTCGTGCTGCCGGGCGGCGGCGCGCCGCGCAAGGCGGTCACCCGCACGCTCACCGGCGTGCTGCGCAGCCCGGGCGCGGCGCTGGTCGCGGTCGTGCTGGTGGGCACCGCGGCGCTGTTCGCGGTCATGTTCGCGCTGGGGCAGCCGACGGACTGGTACCCGTGGCAGGAGCCCGAGAAGGTGATCGACCAACTGGCGAGTGAGGCCAGGCAGAGCACGATCGGCCTGATCACGGGGCTGATCGGCAGCCTGCTCGACGATCTCGGGCTGGGGTTCCTGAATCCCTGGTCCTGAGTGCCCCGCGGTCCTGAGAGTCCGCGGTCCTGAGTGTCCGCGCCGTCTCCCTGGGGGAGAGATGAAGGTATGAGCGAGCGCCTGGGGCCGTACGAGCTTGCCTCCCGTCTCGGGGCCGGCGGGTTCGGCGCGGTGCACCTCGCGCTCGACCCCGAGGGGCGCACGGTCGCGGTCAAGGTGCTGCACCCCCACGTGGCGGCCGACGGCGGCGCGCTGGCCCGGCTGGCGCGCGAGGTGGAGACCATGCGCATGGTCGGCGGGCCGCACGTCGCGGAGGTGCTCGACGCCTCGCTCACCGGCGAGCGGCCCTATCTCGTGACCCGCTACGTGCAGGGCCGGCCGCTCAGTGCCGTGCCCGTCCCCGTGCCCGACCTCAGACGGCTGGCGGCCGGTCTGGCCGACGCGCTGCTCGCCATGCACGCGGCGGGCGTGGTCCATCGTGATCTCAAGCCGGCCAACGTGATGATGACCGAGGGCGAGCCGGTCGTGATCGACTTCGGCATCGCCAGCGCGCTCGACTCGCTGTCCGTCACGGCCTCGGGCGCCGTGGTGGGCACGCCCGGCTATCTCGCCCCCGAGGTGCTGGAGGGGCGGGCGGCCGGCATGGAGGCCGACGTGTTCTCGTTCGGGGCCACGCTGGCGTACGCGGCCACCGGGCGGCAGCCGTACGGGCAGGGTCCCGCCTCCGCGGTGGCCTACCGGGTGGTGCACCATCCGCCCGACCTCGACGACGCGCCGGAGTGGCTGGCGCCGCTGTTACGCGAGTGCCTGTCCACCGATCCGGCCGCGCGGCCGACGGCCGCGCAGATCTGCGCCAGGCTCGGCGTCGAGCCCGTCGCCCACGTGCCGCTCGTCTCGCCCCAGGTTGCTCCCCAGGTGGCTCCCGCAGTCCGTCCCCGCCCCGCGAACGACGACCTGGGCACCAGGGAATGGCGGCCGGGCAGGGAACGGCATCGCCGCTCGGTGGAGGAGTCCAGGGCCAGGCACCGGGAGAAGGTGCGCAGGCGCTGGCTGATCGGCTCGGGGCTGTTCGTGGCGCTGCTGGCGGCGGCCGCGCGTGAGCCGCTGCCGGAGGTGTCGCTGTTCCTGCTGGCGGCGTACGCGGTGGGCGTGGTGGCCGACGCCGGGGTGGCGCTGTTCTCCCGTGGCCTCTACCGGCGCAGCCGGCTGGTGGCCGACGCGCTCAGCGTGGCGGGGGTGGCCGGGATCTGCTTCGGGCTGGCGGCGATGTTCAGCACGTTCACGCTGGCGCTGTTCGCGGGCACGGCCCTGGTGGTGGGGATCGTGTTCCTGGTGTCCGCCTGAGCAGCTACCGAATAAAGTTCGGTATGGTGGGGGAGGGCTTCGTGCTCGGTGCGCGTACGGCTGGTTTGCGCGTAAGCTACCCATGGGTAACATAACCGCGAAACACGGCAGACCCTCTGTCGGGAGCCCGCCGGGCACCTGGCAGTCTGGACAGATGCATTCGGCGCCACCGCAGCGAGGCGGCGGCGCACGCGAACTACGGGAGGTCGGCCACCGGCCATGAACATCGTCGTCTGCGTGAAGCAGGTCCCCGACACGGCGACCGAGCGCAAGCTGCGGTCCGAAGACAACACGCTCGACCGTGACGCCGCCGACGGCGTGGTCAACGAGCTTGACGAGTACGCGGTCGAGGAGGCACTGAAGCTCAAGGAGGCCCACGGCGGTGAGGTGACCGTCCTCACCATGGGGCCCGGCAAGGCCACCGAGACCATCCGCAAGGCGCTGGCCATGGGCGCCGACAAGGCCGTCCACCTCAGCGACGACGCTCTGCGCGGCTCCGACGCGCTGTCCACCTCCTACGCGATGGCCCAGGTGCTCAAGAAGATCGGGTTCGACCTGGTCGTCCTGGGCTCCGAGTCCACCGACGCGCGCACCGGCATGTTGCCGGCCATGCTGGCCGAGCGGCTCGGCACGCCGCAGCTCACGCTGGCCAACAAGGTCGAGGTCGAAGGCGACACGATCAGGGTCCAGCGCCTGGCCGACTACGGCTACGACCGGATCGAGGCCACGCTGCCCGCCGTCGTGTCGGTGGTCGAGAAGATCAACGAGCCGCGCTACCCGTCGTTCAAGGGCATCATGGCGGCCAAGAAGAAGCCGGTCGAGACGCTCGCCATCGGCGACGCCTCCATCGACGCCGCCCAGGTGGGCCTGGCCGCCGCCTGGTCCGAGGTCGTCGACTTCGCTCCCGCCCCGCCGCGGGCGGCCGGCACGATCGTCAAGGACGAGGGCGACGGCGGCGTGAACGCCGCCGAGTTCCTGGCGTCCAAGAAGTTCATCTGAGAACGGGGGTCTTACGGAAATGTCGGAAATTCTCGTTCTCGTCGAGCAGGTCGAAGGCGAGGTCAAGAAGGTCACGCTCGAACTGCTGACCCTGGCCCGCACCCTCGGCACGCCCGCCGCCGTCTGGGCCGGCCCCGGCATCACGGCGGAGGCCAAGGCCAGGCTCGCCGAGTACGGCGCTGACAAGATCTACGTCGCCGGCTCCAGCGACCTCGTGGACCACGTGGTGGCCCCCAAGGCCGAGCTGCTCGCCCAGCTCGTGACCTCGGCCTCGGCCGCCGCCGTGCTGGTGGCCGCCACGGCCGAGGGCAAGGAGATCGCCGGCCGGCTGGCCATCAAGACCGACTCCGGCGTCATCACCGACGCCGTGGGCCTCGGCGAGGGCTTCGTGGCCGACCAGTCGATCTTCGGCGGCGGCGTCAACGTGCACTCCAAGGTGCGCAAAGGCACGCCGATCGTGGCCGTCCGCCCCAACTCCACCGCACCAGTGCCCGCCGCGGGCGCCGGCGTGGAGGAGGAGGTTTCGCTCACCCTGTCCGACGCCGCCAAGGCCACCCGGGTCGTGGAGCGGGTCAAGCAGGAGAAGGGCGCACGCCCCGAGCTCACCGAGGCCGCGATCGTGGTCTCCGGCGGGCGCGGCGTGGGCTCGGCGGAGAACTTCTCGGTCATCGAGGGCCTCGCCGACGCCCTGGGCGCGGCCGTCGGCGCCTCGCGCGCCGCCACGGACGCGGGCTGGTACCCGCACCAGTTCCAGGTGGGGCAGACGGGCAAGACCGTCTCGCCGCAGCTCTACATCGCGGCCGGCATCTCCGGCGCGATCCAGCACCGGGCCGGCATGCAGACCGCGAAGACGATCGTCGCCATCAACAAGGACCCCGAGGCGCCGATCTTCGAGCTGGCCGACTACGGCGTGGTGGGCGACCTGCACCAGGTCGTGCCCCAGCTCACCGAGGAAGTCAACAAGCGCAAGTAGCCGCCGCGCCGTCCCTCCGCCGGCCGGTCGTGCCGGGGGAGGGACGGCGCCGGGTTCTTCGGGGCCCGCCGACGACGTCGCTCACCGGGTTCCGGGCCGCGAGGTCGTTTCGGGCCGCGAGGTCGTCTCGGGCCGCGAGGTCAGCGGGCGGGGCGGAACAGGGCGATGGTCCTGGTGCCGATCTTGTAGGTGGCGTGCGGGCGCGGGCCGCCGTCCGTGGGCACCTTCCGGCCGCGTACCGCCACCGCGATCACCGCGTCGTCGTCGAGCACCCGCCCGAGGGCGCGCACCATGCTCCCGAGGCTCCCGAGCCCGCCTGCCGCGCCGGGACCCAGCCAGGAGGTCTGCTCGCCGTACGGGACGTCGGTGAGCACCACGCCAGGGCGCAGGCCGCCGAGCGCGTCGCGGAGCGCGTCCGGGTCGAACACGTCGGCCTGACGGGCGAACCCCCGCACGTCGCCGCCCTCGGCCGCCAGCCCGCGAGCAAGCCGCCCCGCCGCCAGTGCCGCCGCCGCGTAGGCCGGTTTGTCATAGCGCTCGGCGCGTTCGTCCAGCTCAGCCGCCCTGGCGGCCAGCCCGGTCGCGGTCAGCAGGCCCAGGTTCCGCTCGGCCAGGCGCACCGCCTCAGGGTCGAAGTCGGAGGCCATCACCCCGGTCACCAGCCGGCGGTGCAGCAGCGTGACCACGGTCAGCAGGTAGCCGCCGCCGCAGCACGGATCCCACACCAGCGCGGGCCCGCCGCCGCGCAGGGCCAGGGCGCTCTGGAACATCTCGCTGGCCAGCCGGACGGGGAAGGCGGGAAAACCGGGGGCCGAGTGGAGCACCCCGCCGCTGGCCAGGTCCTCGTAGTTCGCGCGTACGACGGCGTGACGGTAAGGCATCGGCCTACTTCGCGGCGGCGCGCTGGCGGGCGGCCTCGTACAGGACGACGGTGGCGGCGTTGGCCGCGTTGAGCGAGCTGGCCGCGCCCGTGATCGGGATGCGCGCCATCACGTCGCAGCCCTGCCGCCAGCCCGCGCTCAGCCCGGTGGTCTCGTTGCCGATCACCAGCAGTGTCGGGCCGGTCAGATCGAGAGCGGAGATGTCGTCGGTGCCGTGCTCGTCCGTGCCCACCACGATCAGCGGCAGCCCGCCGGCGCGTACGTCATCCGCCCAGGCCAGCACCTCCTGATGGGAGCGCGTCCGCACCACCGGCAGCGCCAGCAGGGAGCCGGTCGAGGCGCGGACCGACTTGGGGTCGTAGGGGTCGGCGGCGTGCCCGCTGACGATCAGCCCCGCCCCGCCGAAGGCGTCGAGCGAGCGCACCATCGAGCCGATGTTGCCCGGCCCGGACGGCCGGTCGAACACCATGCCCAGGAACGAGGGCCCCACCGGGATCCGCGCCAGGTCGTCGCCGGGCAGGGCGACCACCGCCACCAGCTCCGGCACCTCTTCGTCCTTGCCGCTCAGCTCCCGCAGCAGCTCGGGCGCCATGGCCACCTGCTCGCCACCGGCTTGCTCCAGCACCCCCGCCGCCCAGCGCGACAGCGACCGCTCGGCGTCGTAGATCAGCGCGCGCACCGGCCAGCCGTACTCCAGCGCCAGCGTGATCGGCCGCACCCCCTGAACCAGGAACTCGCCCGCCCGCTGCCGCTTGTTCTGGTTCCGCAGCAGCGCCTGCCACTGCTGGAACCGCGCGTTGGGCCGCGAGATCCGCAGCACGCCCCCCACGACGACCTCTCCGTTCTCCACCTCGGCCAGTCCAGCCCCAAGCCTCCCACACCCGGGCACCACCGCTCCCCGCCGGTTGTCCACGAGGGCCATGATCGCTACGCTACGTAGCGCTACGATCGCCCTATGTCCGCCCCCCATCGTGAAGCTCACTCGCCGCCCTCGGTGGATCTCCGCGGTGGAGATCGGCGCCGGACTGATCCGGCTGGGGCGGATGCCACGGACCTCGCGGACGAGCTACGGGAGACCCTCACCGAGACGACGGACGATCTGCCGCTATAGGGGCAGGCGTGATCAAGCTTTGAGGCCGGCGTCACGGGGGTGCGGCGGGGAGTCTGATCTGGAAGGACGCGCCCTCTCCCGGGGCCGAGCGTAGCTCCACGCGGCCGCCGTGGGCCGCGACGATGGAGCGGACGATGGCCAGGCCCAGCCCCGCGCCGCCCGTCGCGCGGGCGCGGGAGCCGTCGGCGCGGTAGAAGCGGTCGAAGACTCGCTCCGCCTCCTCCGCCGCCAGCCCAGGACCCTCGTCCTCGATCACCAGCACCGCCTCCGCACGGTCCGTGCCGACACCGATCCTGACCGGGGTGCCGGCCGGGGTGTGCGTGATCGCGTTCCCGACCAGGTTGCTGACCACCTGCCGCAGCCGGGCCTCATCGCCCAGGACGGGGGCGCTGGCCGCCGGGCCGCCGGAAGGGCCGGTGAAGGCGATCGGGCGGGACGGGTCGAGCGCGGTGAAGTCGTGGCGGGCGTCGGCGGCGAGCGTACGCAGGTCCATGGGGGTCAGCTCCAGCCCCGGCCCGTCGCTCTCGTCGAGACCGGCGAGCAGCAGCAGGTCGTCCACCAGCGCGGCCAGCCGCCCCGACTCGCTCTCGATGCGGGCCAGCGCGGGCGCCGCCTCGGTGCCGCCCATGCGGTACAGCTCGGAGAAGCCCTTGATCCCGAACAGCGGCGTACGCAGCTCATGGCTCACGTCGGCGACGAACCTGCGCATGCGCGCCTCCGACGACACCCGCGCCGCGACCCCCTGCTCGATCTGGGCCAGCATCTTGTTGATCGACAGAGCCAGCCGCCCGACCTCCGTGCCGGGCCCGGCGGGTGAGGGGACGCGCCGGGTGAGGTCGCCGTCCGCGATGGCCGCCGCCGTCTCCTCCACGCGGCGCAGCGGCGCCAGCCCGGCCCTGATCGCCAGCCCGCCCACCAGCGCCAGCACCGCCAGCAGCAGCGATCCGGCCACGAGGCAGACCAGGCGCATCCGGTCGATCGTCGCGTACAGGCCCTTCAGCGACACCGCCGCGACGACCCCCGCGTGCCCGATCGTCGCGCTCCTGCTCCGCGCGGGCTGCACGACCACCCGCCACGCCTCCCCGCCGGCCCCTTCGACCGTGAACGGCCGCCCGGCGCGGGCCGCGACGTCGAGGCGAGGCAGGGCGGGTCCGGGGCCGGTCAGCTCGCGCAGCACGGCGCCGTCGGCCGACAGGTAGGCGGCGTACGTCGTGCCGAACAGGCCGAGCTCGTCCGTGCGCAGCGGCGCCGCGGACGGCTGTCTGACCTTGCCGGTGAGGAGGTCGGGCGGCACCGCCGACAGGGCCGTCCCGATCGGGGCGAGCTGCTGGTCCACGCGGCTGACCAGCTCGGTTTCGAGCTGGCGTACGACGATCGAGCTGATCAGCACGAGACCGGCGACGAGCAGCGTCACCGTGATGCCCAGCAGCCGGGCACGTAGCGACAGCCGGGAGCGCAACGGCCGCCGGGCACGCGGCGACAGGCGGGTGATCATTCCTTGGGCCTGCGCAGCACGTAGCCGACGCCGTGGACCGTGTGGATCAGCCGGGGCCCGCCGGTGTCGAGCTTGCGGCGCAGGTAGCTGACGTAGGTGTCCACGATGCTGGTGTCGCCGGCGAAGTCGTAACGCCACACGTGCTCCAGGATCTGCGCCTTCGGCAGCACGCGGCCGGCGTTCAGCACCAGGTGGAGCAGGAGGCGGAACTCGGTGGGCGACAGCCGTACGGGACGGCCGGCCCGGCTCACCTGGTGGCCGTCGGGATCGACTTCGAGGTCGCCGACCACCAGCGTGTGGTCGTCGGGGACCGCGCCGGTGCGGCGCAGGATCGCCCGGATCCTGGCCAGCAGCTCCTCCAGGTCGAACGGCTTGGTCACGTAGTCGTCGCCGCCCAGCCGAAGTCCGTTGATCTTGTCGGCCGTCGCGTCGCGGGCCGTCAGGAACAGCACCGGCACGGGCCCGGGCCGGCCGCCCGCCCTGGGCAGGGCACGCAGACGGCGCAGCACCTCGAACCCATCCAGATCGGGCAGCATCACGTCGAGCAGCACCAGGTCGGGCGGCTCGCGCCCCGCCCGCTCCAGGGCCTGAACACCGTTGTCGGCCGAGCTCACGGTGAAGCCCGCGAAGCGCAACGTCGCCGACAGCAGCTCCTTGACCGTGGGCTCGTCGTCCACCACCAGCAGCCGCTCGCCCATGTCAGGCACCTCCCGCGTCCAGGGTAGTCAGGCGTCCCGCCGGGTGAAGCCGGTGAACGCCGCGACCTGCATGACGGCGACGAAGCCGACGAGCAGCCCGTACGAGAGCACCCCCGGCAGGTCGGAGTCGCCGAAGACGGCCGCCAGCGCGGCGGCGTTCGGCCAGTAGGTGGACAGCAGGACGTTCACGAAGTCGGTGGAGTCGGAGGCCAGGACGGGCAGCAGGAGGAAGGCGGTGCCGACGTTCACGGCCGCCGCCGTGCCGCGCAGCAGCAGGCCCAGGGCCAGCCCGAAGAGCCCCACCAGGGTGAGCAGCAACGGCCCGGCCAGCAACGTCACCAAGGCGGCCGGGTCACCGGGCAGCACGTACGGCGCTCCGCCGGCGGCCAGCCCGCTCTGGCTCGTCACGAACATCAGCCAGACCCCCGCCACGCTCACCGGCAGGACCGTCACCACGGTCATCCCGGCCTTGGCGGCCATCAGCCGGCCGCGCCTGCCCACGGCGGCCAGGCTGGGCCCCATCGTGCCGGAGCCGTACTCGGAGGTCGCCACCAGCGCGCCCAGCGCCGAGACCAGCAGCTGGACGATGAGCATCCCGCGCATGCCCATGAGGATCGGCGAGAAGTCCAGCCGCTCCTGCGGCGTGGCGGTGGCGTACTCGTGCGCCGCCGCGTCGGCGAACCACCACCCGATCAGCGCCGAGACCACCACGATGGCCGGCGACAGCACCATGGTGGACCTGATGCTGGTGAACTTGGTCCACTCCGCCCTGAACACCCCGGCCGCGCTCATCGGGCCGCTCCGTACTCGGCGGCGTCCTGGGTCAGCTCCATGAACGCCTCCTCCAGCGACGCGTGCCGCGGGGCCAGCTCGAACAGGGTCACGCCCTCGGCCGCGGCCAGCCGCCCGACGTCGGCCGCCTCCATGCCGGTGACCAGCAGCTCGTCATCGGGACCCGGACGTACGTGGGCGCCCGCCCGCTCCAGCAGCAGGGCGAACGTGCCGGCCTCCGGCGTGCGGACGGCCACGGCCGACCCCCCGGCGGTGAAGTCGCCGATCTCTCCCTCGGCGATCAACCGCCCCTTGCCGATGACCACCAGCCGGTCCGCGGTCATCGCCATCTCGCTCATCAGGTGGCTGGAGATCAGCACCGTACGCCCCTCGGCGGCCAGGCCGCGCATGAGCGAGCGGATCCACCGGACGCCCTCGGGGTCCAGCCCGTTGACCGGCTCGTCAAGCACCAGCACCGGCGGATCGCCCAGCAGGGCGGCCGCGATGCCGAGCCGCTGGGTCATCCCCATCGAGAACGAGCCCGCCCGCTTGCCCGCCACCTCCGTCAGCCCGACCAGGTCGAGCACCTCGTGCACGCGGGTGGCGGGGACGGCGTTCGTCTGGGCCAGGTAGAGCAGGTGCTTGTAAGCGGTGCGCCTCGGGTGCGCGGCACGCGGGTCCAGCATCGAGCCGATCGTGCGCAGCGGGTGCGGCAGCTCGTGGTGGGCGCGGCCGTTGATCGTGGCCGTGCCCGAGGTGGGCAGGTCGAGGCCGAGGATCATGCGCATCGTGGTGCTCTTGCCGGCGCCGTTCGGGCCCAGGAAGCCGGTGACGACGCCTGGGCGTACGACGAGGGTGAGATCGTCCACGGCGATCTTGTCGCCGTAGCGTTTGGTCAGTGCTGTCAGCTGAATCATGAGATCCAGCGTGGGGCGGTCGGTTGGAGGCGTTCTGAGCGGTTCTGTGAGTTCTCTGTGAGCGCGGGCGTCGCCACGTGGGACGGACGACGCCGCCCGCGCAGGATCCACAGAGAACTCTCAGGCGGCGGCTCAGGCGGCGGCTCAGGCGGCGGCTTAGGCGGCGGCTCAGGCGGCGGCTTCGACCGGCTCTCTGACGACCGGGAGGGGGCTGACGGTGGCGGGCTCGTGGCGGGGGAGCAAGCGGGCGGACAGGGCGATGAGCACGCCCAGGACCACGCCGATGCCGAGCGCCGTACGCAGCGAGGTGGCGTCCGACAGGAAGCCGATCACCACGGGCCCGAGCAGCAGCCCCGCGTACCCCATGGCGCCGGCCTGCGCGATCGCCGGGCCGGGCGTGGCGGTGGCGGTGCCGGCCAGCGACAGCGTCAGCGGCGAGATCGTGGCCACGCCGAGCCCCACGAAGAACATCGCGGACACCGCCACCGTCGCCGCCGGCGCCAGCAGCACCACCGCGAAGAACCCGGCCGTGGCCACGCCGGACACGGTCAGCATCCCGCGCACCCCGAACCTGACCCGCAGCCGGTCACCCGTGAGCCGGGCGATCAGCATGCCCAGCTCGAACACCGGATAGCCGAGTGCCGCCACGGCCTCGGGGGCGCCGAGCTCGTCGCGCATGTAGAGGCCGTTCCAGTCCGCGATCGTGCCCTCGACCATGAAGGCGAAGAACATGATCGCGCCGAGCAGGTAGACGATCGCCGGCAGGCGCCGCCTGTCACCGGCAGCCGTGCCGGCAGCCGTGCCGGCCGCCGCCGGGGACTCGGGCAGGTACGTACGGCCGAGCAGCACCAGCACGGGCAGCGAGACCAGCGCGATCAGCGTCACGTGCACGGTGAACGGCAGCCCGGCGGCGATGGCCAGGCTGCCCAGCCCGCCGGCTCCGATGGCGCCGACGCACCAGCCGGCGTGCATGCCGTTCATCAGCGGACGCCCGTACGCCTGCTCGACCGCGGAGCCCTGGGCGTTCATGGCGACGTCCACGGTGCCGAAGGCCATGCCGAAGAGCGCCGCCGCGACCAGGAGCAGGGGCAGGTCGGGGGCGAGGGCCACGCCGAGCAGGCCGAGCGCCGTCAGTGGACCGCCCGCCCGCAACACCGTCCGGCTGCCCACGCGCGCCATGACGCGGCGCATGGACTGCATCGTCACCAGAGCGCCCAGGCCCCATGCCAGCAGGATCGTTCCGACCGTGGCCTCGGACAGGCCGAGTTTGTCGGTCAGGGCCGGGATGCGCACGGTCATCGTGCCCACCATCAGGCCGGCAAGGACAAAGGTGAGAACCGCCCCGTAACGGGCGCTCCTCAGCTCGCGGGTCATAAGGGCCACACCTCTTCTGTGATACGTGATCAGTGATGTTGTGCAGGTCACGGGCACGGGCGTGCCGCGTGGTGCTCAGGAGAGCCAGGGGGAGGAGCGCGCCGGACCGCGAGGGCTTCGCCGCACGAAAGGCGCCGCACCAAGGGGTGCGGCGCTGCGGCCATGGTCAGGCCGGGGTTTCGTGAGGACGAGCCCCGTCGGCGCGGGGCGGGCAGATCAGGCTGGGACGGGGACTTCAGGCGCGGGCTTCGGCAGCGCTGTGGACGGGGGCTTCAGGCGGGCGTGATGAGCGCTCTCAGCCGGCGCTCCAGGGCCTGGAGATCCGCTTCGGTGTTGAGCTCGGGATCGTGACTGGCCACGTCCCAGAGCCCCTCACACGCCAGCCGGACGATCTGCGCGGCCAGCGGATCGGGCTCCTCGCTCAACCCCTCGCGATGCCAGCGGGCCATCGCCTCGCGCAGCGGCGCGAGCAGGAACAGGTTTCCCGAGGCCCCGGTCACCACCGCCCAGCGTCGCAGGCGGCCGGATCTGACGGCGGCCAGCGTCGCGCCCAGGTAGCGCTCGGTGTAGGTCTCGCCCGGCTGGGCGGCCAGCAGCTCGTCGAAGTCGGCGATCAGCCGCTCGACCATGCCTTTGATCAGCGCCTCTTTCGAGGCGTAGTGGTAGAGCAGGCCGCCCTTGCTCACGCCCGCCCGGTCCGCCACGGCGGCCAGGGTGAGCGCGGTCGAGCCCTGGTCGCAGAGGAGCTCCTCCGCGGCGTCCAAAAGCTCGTCCCTTCGCATGCCTCAACTGTACCGTCCGGACGGTACAGTCGCAAACGAGATACCCTGAGCATGTGACCAGACCGTCGGCCTACCTTGATCATGCGGCGACCACCCCCATGCTGCCCGAAGCGATCGAGGCCATGACGGAGCAACTCAAACGCGTCGGAAATGCTTCCTCGCTGCACGCCGCCGGCCGTCAGGTGCGCAGGGTGGTCGAGGAGGCGCGCGAGACGATCGCCGACTCGCTCGGCGCCCGGCCCAGCGAGGTCGTGTTCACCTCGGGCGGCACCGAGGCCGACAACCTGGCGATCAAGGGCCTCTACTGGGCGCGCAGGCCGCGCAGGCGGGTGCTGATCAGCTCCGTCGAGCACCACGCGGCGCTCGACCCGGCCCAGTGGCTGGCCGACAGCCAGGGCGCCGAGGTGGAGTTGCTGGAGGTGGACGAGCTCGGCCGGGTCCACCCCGAGACGCTGCGCGCCGCCATCGAGCGCGACCCCGACGACGTGGCCATGATCAGCATCATGTGGGCCAACAACGAGGTCGGCACCGTCCAGCCGATCCACGTGCTGGCCGCCATCGCCCACGACCACGGCATCCCGTTCCACACCGACGCGGTGCAGGCGCTCGGGCAGTTGCCCGTGTCCTTCTCCGGCTCGGGGGCCGACGCGCTCACGCTGACCGGCCACAAGGTCGGCGGCCCCATGGGGGCCGGCGCGTTGCTGCTGGCCAGGGGGCTGACGCCGGTGTCCGTGCAGCACGGCGGGGGCCAGGAGCGCGACGTGCGCTCGGGCACGCTCGACGCGCCCGCCATCGCGGGCCTGGCCGCCGCCGTCAGCACCGCCGTACGCGAGCAGGAGGCCCTGCACGCGCGGCTGTCGGCACTGCGCGACGAGCTCATCGAGCGGGTCCGCGAGGCCGTGCCCGACGTGGTGCTCAACGGCGACCCCGGCGACCGGCTGCCCGGCAACGCCCACTTCTCCTTCCCCGGCTGCGAGGGCGACGCGCTGCTCATGCTGCTCGACGCCAAGGGCGTGGAGTGCTCGACCGGCTCGGCCTGCTCGGCGGGCGTGGCGCAGCCGTCGCACGTGCTGCTGGCCATGGGTGCAGACGCGGCCGCGGCGCGCGGCTCGCTGCGCTTCACGCTGGGGCACACCTCGACGCCCGACGACGTCGACCGGCTGATCGAGGTGCTCCCCGCGGCCGTCGAACGCGCCCGCCGCGCCGGCCTCAGCTGACCCCGGCCGGCGAACGCGGCCGCCCCGCCGCCGGTCAGAAGGCCGCGGCGCTGGCGGCCGGACGGACGGCGGGGTCAGGTCAGGAAGGGGACGACGGCGGTCCAGGCGGGGTCGGCCGACACGTCCACCCTCGGCTCGCCCTCCTCCCAGCCCACGATCAGCTCCTTGGCGTGGATCGCCGCCTCACCGGTCGGGTCGGCGTAGACGTGGATGATCCGGTGCCCCTCCGCGCTCAGGTGCGCCGCGAGCACGGCGTCGTCGCGCAGCTTGAGCAGGCGGGCGGCCAGGCGTTCCTCGAAGTCGCGCAGCGCGGCCAGCGAGTCGCCGATCGGCAGGCCGTTCTCGTCGCGGTGCGCGTACGGGAGCGTGATCATGATGTGCTGGTCGAACAGCGGATGGTCCACCGGCCGCAACGGATGGCGGACGGTGGCGACCAGCGGCGCGCCGCCCCCGGTCTGGCCCTCCATCAGCAGCCACTCCTCCTCGGAGTGCCCCGAGGCCACGTCGGCGACCACGGCCGGCAGGTGCACGGCGGCCACGGCGTCGATCGGCTGGAACGTGGCCGCCGTGATCTCGCCCACCCACCGGGCCACGTCGTCCTCGCCGAGCAGCCAGTCGAGGGCCAGCAGCACGGTCTCCAGCCGGGTGTCCTCGTCGAGCTCGCCGAAGATCGGATGGTAGGCCGAGACGTCGACCCTGGCCTGGTCGCGCGGCACGCGCAGGCCCAGCATGAGCTTGTCGAGCGCGAACTCGAAGCCGCCCACGTCGAGGGTCAGCTCCATCGCCTGCGGATTGGCCTGCCGCGACGGATGGAACTCCCACAGCAGGTCGGCCGGCGGTGCCGCCTTGGCCCAGCGGTGCGCGAGCGAACGCAGCTCGGCGTCGCCCGCCGCGGTCACCACCAGGGCGTGCGCGGCCGCCCGGCCAGGCGCCACCTCCCAGACCAGGCCTGGGTGGATCGCGGCGACCGCCGGGGCCAGCCACTCCTCCAGCCCCTCGGCCTCGCCGGCGGCCACCAGCGAGTCGAGACTCGGCCGGGTCTCCTGCCACCACGTCCAGAATCCGGCGATGGCCTCGTCAGGCCCGCCCGCCTCTTCGTCAGGGTCCTTGCGCCCGAACAGTCGCATGGTCGAATACTTCCAGACCGGGGACCCGGTCGCGCACTCCTCAACGGACAGTACGCTGGAACGACCATGGGACTGCGTGTGCTTGCCGCCATGTCGGGCGGCGTCGACTCAGCCGTGGCCGCCGCTCGGATCGCCGAGGCCGGTCACGACGTCACTGGTGTCCACCTTGCCCTGTCCGCCAACCCCCAATCCCACCGCACGGGAGCCAGGGGCTGCTGCACGGTCGAAGACTCGCGCGACGCCCGGCGCGCCGCCGACGTGATCGGCATCCCGTTCTACATCTGGGACATGGCCGAACGTTTCCAGCGCGACGTGATCGAGGACTTCGTCGCCGAATACGCCGCCGGCCGCACGCCCAACCCGTGCCTGCGCTGCAACGAGAAGATCAAGTTCGCCGCGGTGCTGGACCGGGCGCTGGCCCTGGGCTTCGACGCGGTCGCCACCGGCCACCACGCCAAGCTGGTCGACGGCGTGCTGTCCAGGAGCGTCGACCAGGGGAAGGACCAGTCCTACGTGCTCGGCGTGCTCACCCGCGAGCAGCTCGGCCACGCGATCTTCCCGCTGGGCGACTCGACCAAGGCCGAGGTGCGCGAAGAGGCCGCCAGGCGCGGCCTGACCGTCGCCGACAAGCCCGACAGCCACGACATCTGCTTCATCGCCGACGGCGACACGCGCGGCTTCCTGACCAAGCGGCTCGGCGCGGCCGAAGGGCCGATCGTCGACCAGAGCGGTGAGGTCGTGGGCAGTCACCAGGGCGCCCACGGGTTCACGGTGGGCCAGCGCAAGGGCCTGCACATCGACCGGCCGGCCTCCGACGGCAGGCCGCGTTACGTGCTGTCCATCGAGCCGGTGTCCAACACGGTCACGGTCGGCCCGCGCTCTGCCCTTGAGGTCACCTCGATCACCTGCGCCCGCCCGATCTGGAACGGCCCCGATGAGGGCTCCCGAGACGACCTCACGGTGCAGCTGCGTGCGCACGGGGAGGTCTATCCGTGCCGGTTCGAGGAGAGCGAGGGCGGGCTCACGATCGAGATCGACCGCCCGGCCACGGGTGTCGCCGCGGGCCAGGCGGCCGTCCTCTACTCCGGGGCCACCGTGATCGGCTCGGCCACCATCGTCTCCGCCGCCTGACCACCGACCGACCGGCCGGCCGCCGACCTGGTCGGGAAGGCCGGTTCTGGTCGGCCTAGCCGAGGGTCGTCGACTCGCCGACGGCGAGGCGGCGCATCTCGGCGCCCTGCTTCTCCGCCTCCATCCGCAGCCAGTTGTCCACGAGCCCCAGGCCGAGCTCGCTGTAGAGGGCGTCATGGGTGGAGTACGCCCGCGCCGGCCGGATCGTGCGCAGGTAGGCCACCATCTCCATGAGCTTGAGCCAGGGCCCGCCGGTCGGCACCAGCAGCGTCGGCACCTCCGCGTCCGGCACGGTCAGCGCGTCACCCGGGTAGAACACCTCGTCGTCCACCAGGAAGCCGACGTTCTGCACCACCGCCAGGTCGGGGTGGTTCTCGGCGTGCCGCTCGCCGAACGCCTTCACCCGGAAACCGGCCGTCTCGAAGCCGTCGCCGTGGCGTACCACCTCAACCTTGCCCGGCACCTCGCCCAGCTGGGCCGCGACGGCCTCGCAGGTGTAGATCTCAAGCTCGGACGAGGCGGCCTTCAGCTTCTCGGCGTCCACGTGGTCGAAGTGCTCGTGCGTGATGAGCACCGCGTCGGCGCCGTCGAGCACACCGCTCCGCGCGAACGCGCCCGGGTCGATGACCAGGACCTTGCCGTTCTTCTCCAGGCGTACGCATGCGTGATCGAATTTCGTGAGCTCCATTCCGCAGAGCCTACGCTTGTGCCCATGTCTACGTGGGAAGCCACCGGGTTGGGCTCGCATCCGGGTGAGGATCATCTCGAAGCGGCCAGGATCGTTTTCGGCGAGGTGCCCGGTCTGCCGTACCTGCCCGAGCTGCCGGCCAGAGGTGTCGGGGCCGACATGGTGGGGCGCACGGCGGGGCTGCTGGTCGAGCTGCCCGTCGAGGTGCAGCCGTCGGGGTGGCGGCTGAGCGACCGGCCGGGTCGCGACCATCAGCGGGCCGTCGATCATCTGCGGCGCGACCTCGACGGGCTGGAGGAGGTCGCGCACGACTACGCGGGGCCGCTCAAGCTGCAGGTGTGCGGGCCGTGGACGCTGGCGGGGTCGATCGAGCTGAAGTTCGGCGACAAGATGCTCTCCGACGCGGGCGCCGTGCGTGACCTGACCGCCTCGCTGGCGCAGGGGGTGGCCGACCACTGCGCCGAGGTGCGGCGGCGGCTGCCCGGCGTGACGGAGATCGTGCTGCAGCTCGACGAGCCGGGGCTGCCGGGGGTGCTGGCCGGCACCGTGCCGACCGCGTCCGGGTTCGGGCGGCTGGCGGCGGTCGAGGAGTGGCGGGCGGAGGAGTCGCTGCGGCTGTTCCCCGAGCCGGTGGTGCACTGCTGCGCACCCGGGGTGCCCTTCGACCTGCTGCGCAGGGCGGGCGTGCGCGGGGTGTCGGTGGACGGCGCGCTGCTGCGGCGCAGGGACGAGGAGGCGCTGGGGGAGCTGTTCGAGGCCGGGATGACGCTGCTGATGGGGGTCGTGCCGGGCAGGGACACGCGACTGGCGGACGCCGGGGTGGTGGCCAGGCCAGCGGTGGGGTTGTGGCGGCGGCTCGGGTTCGCGCCCGACCGGCTGGCCGAGCAGGTCGTGCTGACACCGGCGTGCGGGCTGGCGGGGGCGTCGCCCGCGTACGCGCGGGCGGCGCTGGCGGCGTGCAGGAAGGCGGCCCAGGTGCTCAGGGACGATCCCGCGGACGGGATGGAGACCGGCTGAGACGCACAGGGCCGGGCTGGGGACCGGCTGAGGCGTGCTCCTGACGGTGCCCGGCGGTAGCGTTTGCACAGGTTGACGTACGGGAGGAGAGCTGCGTGAGCGAGTCTAGTGCGGAGGTCGGAGGCGTGCCGGTGACCGCGCTCAAGCGGCACGCCGAGCTGAGCGAGCTGGTCGAGGACGCGCGCTGGCGCTACTACGTGCTCGACCAGCCCACGGTCAGCGACGCCCAGTTCGACGCCTGGTTCAGGGAGCTGCTGGCGCTGGAGGAGGCGCATCCGGCGCTGCAGACGCCCGACTCGCCCACGCAGAAGGTGGGCGCGCCGGTCTCGGGCGATTTCGCCAAGGTTCAACACCTCAACCGGATGGAGAGCCTCGACAACGCCTTCAACGCTGAAGACATGGCGGCCTGGATGGCGCGGGCCGAGCGGCTGGCCGAGGGCGATCCTGGGCCGTACCTGTGCGAGCTGAAGATCGACGGGCTGGCCATCGCGCTGGTCTACCGGGACGGCAGGCTGGAGCGCGGCGCGACCCGCGGCGACGGGCGCACCGGCGACGACGTGACCGCCAACGTGCGCACGATCAAGGGCATCCCGCACCGGCTCAAGGGCGACGACGTCCCGAGCCTGGTCGAGGTGCGCGGTGAGGTCTACATCCCGGTCGAGGACTTCGCCCGGCTCAACGAGCAGCTGATCGAGCAGGGCAAGCCCCCGTTCGCGAATCCGCGCAACTCGGCGGCGGGCACGCTGCGGCAGAAGGATCCGCGCGTCACGGCGCAGCGGCCGCTGCGCATGCTGGTGCACGGCATCGGCGTCTGGGAGGGCGCGGCAGAGCCGAAGGCGCAGTCGGAGGTCTACGAGCGGCTGCGCGAGTTCGGGCTGCCGGTCAGCGACCTGACCAAGGTGGTGGCGGGGCTCGACGAGGTCAACGCGTTCATCGAGCACTACCGGGTGCACCGGCACGACCCTCCTTACGAGATCGACGGGGTCGTGGTGAAGGTCGACGACTTCCGCACGCAGCGGGAGCTGGGCTCCACCTCGCGGGCGCCGCGCTGGGCCATCGCGTACAAATATCCGCCGGAAGAGGTCAACACCAAGCTGCTCGACATCCAGGTGGGCGTCGGGCGCACGGGGCGGGTCACGCCGTTCGGGGTGATGGAGCCGGTCGAGGTGGCGGGCTCGACCGTCGAGCGGGCCACGCTGCACAACGCGGCCATCGTGGTGAAGAAGGGCGTGCTCATCGGCGACACGGTGGTGCTGCGCAAGGCGGGTGACGTCATCCCCGAGATCGTCGGGCCGGTCACCGCGCTGCGCGACGGGTCCGAGCGGGAGTTCGTCATGCCCACCCACTGTCCCGAGTGCGGCACGGAGCTGGCGTACGAGAAGGAGGGCGACGCCGACCTGCGCTGCCCCAACGCGCGCGGCTGCCCGGCGCAGATCCGTGAGCGCGTCTTCTTCGCGGCCGGGCGGCGGGCGCTCGACATCGACGGGCTCGGCTACGTCGCGGCCACGGCGCTCACCCAGCCGCTGCCGCCGCAGCAGCCGGTGGTGCGCACCGAGGCCGACCTGTTCGACCTGACGCTGGAGCAGCTCATCCCGATCAAGTCGGTGGTCCGCGACCAGGAGACCGGTCTGCCCAAGATCGACCCGAAGACCGGCGAGGCGAAGGTCGTCACCTTCTTCTCCAACGTCAACGGCGAGGCCAGCCAGAACGCCCTGCGACTGATGGAGGAGCTGGAGCGGGCCAAGCAGGTTCCGCTCGCGCAGGTCCTCGTGGCGCTGTCGATCCGGCACGTCGGCCCGCCCACGGCCCGCGCCCTGGCCGACGCCATGCGCTCGATCGACGCCATCATGAACGCCTCCGTGGAGGAGCTGTCCTCGGTCGAGGGCATCGGGCCCAGGGTGGCGGCCACGATCAAGGAGTGGTTCGAGGTCGACTGGCACCGAGAGATCATCGAGCGGTGGCGGGCCGCCGGGGTCCGGATGGAGGACGAGCCCGCTCCCGAGAAGGGGCCGCAGACCCTTGAGGGGATGACGTTCGTGGTGACCGGCACCCTGGAGGGCTACACGCGCGACACGGCGGCCGACGCGATCACCAGCAGGGGCGGCAAGGTGTCGGGGTCGGTGTCGAAGAAGACGTCGTTCCTGGTGGCGGGTGAGAACGCGGGGTCGAAGTACGACAAGGCGGTCAGTCTGGGGGTGCAGATCCTCGACGGGGCCGGCTTCGAGGTCCTGCTCAACGAGGGGCCGGAGGCGGCAACGGAGGCGGCGGTCACACCGGAGCCCTAGGCAGGAGCTCCAGCGCGCCCTCTCGGCGGAGGGGCTCGTCCGAATGCGGGCGGGCCCCATCGGTGTTTCCGGCGGTTACCGGGTCGTAGCGTGCACGGGTTGCTACTGAGGGTGCTTTTTGGGTATATGTCGGATAAGAGACACTACGGAACGTACCCGCTTGGTTTCGCGAAGTGGGGTGAAGGTCGTACCCTCCCATAGTGACCTAATGGGGGTTCTGTTACCGATGACTGACCCAACCGACACCCGCGACACCGGACCACGCGTCGGCACGCCGCTGTGGGGGTTCCTCGCGGGCATCACCGTGATCGGCTTCACCGCCCTGCTGGTGGCCATGCTCAGGCTCGACCCCGCCGGCCTGGCCGAGCTGGCCCGCGGACCGCTGTTCTGGGTGCTCGCGGTGCTGGTGATATTGGGCGAGCTGCGGCCCGTGATGGTGTCGTCCGCGACCACCGTGGGCGGCACCTACCCGTCCACCATGTTCAACTTCGCCGTGCTGCTGCACTTCGGGCTGCCGGTGGCGGTGCTGATGCAGGCCGTCGCGGTGACCATCAACGGCGTCGTGACCCGCAGGTCGTGGCATCGGGTCATGTTCAACATCGCTCAGTCGACGCTCGCCCTGACCGCCGCCGCCGTGGTGCTGGGCACGTTCGGGATCATGCCGAGCCCGGCCAGGCCGTGGGTGCCGGGCGGCGGAGACCTGCTGCCGATCGGGCTGTCCGGGGTGGCCTACTTCGTCACCAGGGCCACCCTCGTCTCCGGCGCGGTCGCGCTGCACGAGCGGCGCTCGATCACGCGCGTGCTGCGGGCCACCGCCGGCCCCCAGAGCCTCGTGTACGCCGGGCTGCTGGGCCTCGCGCCCCTCGTCGTCGTGGTGATGAACCACTCGCCCGGCCTCGTGCCCCTGTTCGTCGCCCCCCTGGCCGCCGTCTACTTCACCGCCACGCTGTCCATGCGCCGCGACCACCAGGCCCTGCACGACGAGCTCACCGGGCTGCCCAACCGCAAGATGCTCATCGTCAGCACCGAGGAGGCGCTGGCCGAGGTGCGCCAGGACGAGCGGGTCGGCCTGTTCCTGCTCGACCTCGACCGGTTCAAGGAGGTCAACGACACGATGGGCCATCCCGTGGGCGACCGGCTGCTGCAGATGGTCGCCCATCGGCTGACCCACTCCGTGCGTCCCGGGGATGTCGTGGCCCGGCTGGGCGGCGACGAGTTCGCCGTGCTGCTGCCCTCGATCAGGGACGCCCACGCCGCCAGGGAGGTGGCGGCCCGGCTGCGGGCGGCGCTGACCGAGCCGGTACGCCTGGAGGGCATGACCTTCGACCTCGACGGCTCCGTCGGGATCGCCCTCTATCCCGACCACGCGCCCGACTTCGAGCTGCTGCTCCAGCGCGCCGACGTGGCCATGTACCTGGCCAAGGAGGGACGCACCGGCGTCGAGCTCTACCAGGCCGACAAGGACCGCAATTCCCCCGAACGTCTCACGCTCCTCGGCGACCTGCGCCGCGCCATCGACAACGGCGAGCTGCGCCTGCACTATCAGCCCAAGGTCGGGCTGCGTTCCGGGGACGTCCAGGGCGTGGAGGCGCTGGTGCGCTGGCGGCATCCGGTGCACGGGGCGATCGGGCCGTCGGAGTTCGTGCCGCTGGCCGAGCAGTCGTACCTGATGCGGCAGCTCACCGCGTACGTGATCGAGGAAGCACTGAAGCAGGCCGCGGCCTGGTGGCACAGCGGGCTGCGGGTGCAGATCTCGGTCAACATCTCCGCCCGCGACCTGCTCGCCTCGGCCCTGCCCGATCAGCTGGAGGTCGGGCTGGCCCGCTACGGGCTGCCGCCCGCGGCCGTCCAGCTGGAGGTCACCGAGCGCATCCTGACCGGCGACCAGGCCTACACCCAGGAGACCATCAAGGCGCTGGCCACCCTCGGCGTCCCGCTGGCCATCGACGACTTCGGCACCGGGTACTCCTCGCTCATCCGCCTGCAGCGGCTGGCCGTGTCGGAGGTCAAGATCGACGCCTCCTTCGTCCGCAGGATCGCCGAGTCGGAGGACGACTACCGGATCGTCCGCTCCATCGTCGACCTCGTCCGCTCGCTCGGGCTGAGGTCCGTCGCGGAGGGCGTGGAGTCGGACGAGGTGGCGATCCGGCTGGCGGAGATGGGCTGCGACGTCGGCCAGGGCTGGCTGTTCTGCCGCCCCCTGCCGGCCGCCGAGGCCACCGCCTGGCTGCGCGAGCAGGCGGACCCGTCGGTGGAGTACGGCTACCAGCCCGAGGTCAGCAGCTCCGCCTGACGCGCCTGACACGCCTGATCCGCCTGACCCGCCACCACGGCGCGACCGCCGGACGCGTTGCCTCGTGCGACGCCGCGTGTTGCCGTCGAGTTAACCGTTCGGGCCCAATACGTCAAGCCCCCTAGGATGGCAGTGTCCACAGACTCCATCCACGAAACGGGTTCAACGACTCATGTCCGCCATAACCCGCGACGAGGTCGCACACCTGGCCCGGTTGTCCAGGCTGGCGCTCACCGACGACGAGCTCGACCACTACGCCACCCAACTCGACCAGATCATCGAGTCGGTCGCCAAGGTGTCCGAGGTCGCCGCCGACGACGTGCCGCCTTCGTCGCACGCGCTTCCGCTGACCAATGTCTTCCGTGCCGACGAGGTGCGACAGTCCCTGACGCCCGACCAGGCGCTCTCCGGCGCCCCCGCCGTCGAGGACGACCGCTTCCGCGTGCCGCGCATCCTCGGGGAGGAGGCATGAGTCTGATCCGTAAGACCGCCGCCGAGCTGGGCTCGCTGATCGCCGCGGGCGAGGTGTCGGCCGTCGAGGTGGCCGAGGCGCACCTCGACCGGATGGCCGAGGTCGAGCCGAAGGTCAAGGCGTTCCTGCACGTCGATCGCGAGACGACGATCGAGCAGGCGCGCGCCGTCGACACCAGGATCAGGGCCGGCGAGAAGCTCGGCCCGCTGGCCGGAGTGCCGATCGCGCACAAGGACATCTTCACCACGCGCGACATGCCGACGACGGCCGCTTCCAAGATCCTCGAAGGCTGGCGGCCCCCCTACGACGCGACCGTCACCGCGCGCCTGCGCGAGGCCGGCCTGGTCATCCTGGGCAAGACCAACCTCGACGAGTTCGCCATGGGCTCCTCCACGGAAAACTCCGCCTACCAGGTGACCCACAACCCGTGGGACCTGAGCAAGGTGCCCGGTGGCTCGTCCGGCGGGTCGAGCGCCGCCGTGGCCGCCTACGAGGCGCCGCTGTCCACCGGCACCGACACCGGCGGCTCCATCAGGCAGCCCGCCTCGGTGACCGGCATCGTGGGCATGAAGCCGACCTACGGCGGTTCCTCCCGCTACGGCCTGATCGCCTTCGCCAGCTCGCTCGACACGCCGGGCCCGTTCGCCCGCAACGTGCTCGACGCGGCGCTGCTGCACGAGGCGTTCTCCGGCTACGACCCGATGGACTCCACCTCGGTCGACGCCCCGGTGCCCTCGGTGGTCGAGGCCGCCAGAAACCCCGACGTCTCCGGCATGCGGATCGGCGTGGTCAAGGAGTTCGCCGGCGAGGGCTTCCAGCCCGGCGTCCTGGCCCGCTACAACGAGGCCGTGCACCTCCTGGAGTCGCTCGGGGCCAAGGTCGTCGAGGTCTCCTGCCCGTCGTTCACGACCGCGCTGCCGGCGTACTACCTGATCGCGCCCTCGGAGTGCTCGTCCAACCTGGCCCGCTTCGACGCCATGCGTTACGGCCTGCGCGTGGGCGACGACGGCACCCGCAGCGCCGAGGAGGTCATGGCGCTGACCAGGGCCGCCGGCTTCGGCCCCGAGGTCAAGCGGCGCATCATGCTCGGCACGTACGCGCTGTCCAGCGGCTACTACGACGCCTACTACGGCCAGGCCCAGAAGGTGCGCACGGTCATCTCACGCGAGTTCGAGGCCGCCTACCAGCAGGTCGACGTCCTGGTCTCGCCGACCACGCCCACCACGGCCTTCCCGATCGGCGAGCGCACCGACGACCCGATGGCGATGTACCTCGCCGACCTGTGCACCATCCCGTCCAACCTGTCGGGCAACGCGGCCATGTCGGTCCCGGTCGGCCTGGCCGACGAGGACGGCCTGCCGGTGGGCCTGCAGATCATGGCCCCGGTCCTGGGCGACGACCGCTGCTACCGCGTCGGCGCCGCCGTGGAGCAGGCCCTGGAAAGCCACTGGGGCGGCGGCCTGCTGTCCAGGGCGCCGGAACTGTAGGACGAGAGGGGGACGGCGGCATGCTCACGCGCATCGAGATCGACGGCTTCAAGTCCTTCCTGGACTTCACCCTCGACGTGCCGCCGTTCCTCGCCCCGGTCGGGCCCAATTCGAGCGGAAAGTCCAACCTGCTGGACGCCCCGGCCTTCGCCCGCGCGGCGATCGGCGCCGGCCTGCCGCACACGCGAGGCGCGGACCCGCTGCTCGACGCGCGGCGGGGCAAGCCGCAGGAGCTCTTCCACCAGCCGGCGGGCTGCCCTCCGGTGTCGCGGTTCGCCGTCCGGGTGGAGGCGGAGGTGAGCGTCGAGGGCCGGAACGAGAACACCCGCGCCGTGATGGAGGCCCGTCGCGAATCGGGCGACTGGTCTCCTGAGGTGTCGCCGGAGAAGGCGCGCCAGAAGGTGTGGCCGTTGGAGGTGGCTTCGTGGCACTTCCACGTCCCGGACCCGCAGGCCATGCGGCGGCCGGTCACGGCGTTCGACCACCAGCCGCTCACCGAGGACGCGGGCAACCTGGCGGCCGTGCTGGGCCGGATGGAAAGCACAGGCGCGCTGGACGACCTGATGGTGGATCTGTCCGCACCGGTGCCGGACGTCACGGGTGTGCGCCCGATCTTGGACGATCGGCAGCAGGAGCGGTCGTTCGACCTCCTCGTCGATCACGAGCCCATGCCGGCTCGGCCGGCCTCCGACGGCACGCTCAGGGTGCTCGCCCTGCTGGCGGCGCTCTACGACGAGTCCTGCGCCGGTCCGCTCATGGTGGAGGAGATCGAGAACGGCCTGCACCCCAGCAGGCTCGGGCAGCTGCTCGAACGGATCTCGCAGCGGGTGGGACGATCAGGGAGGTTGTGGCGGCAGGTCATCCTGACGACCCACTCGCCCGTCGCGGTGTCGAGCCTCTACCAGGCTGCTCCTGACGCGCTGGTCTTCCTCGACTCGGCCTGGCGGACGGGCGGCGGCAGCCCCCCGCTCCCGCGTCACCGTGGCCAAGCCGGTACGCCAGGAAGGCGAGCCGGGCACCTTCGTCGCCCCGCGCCAGGTTCGTACCTATCCGAGCACGGTAGGGCAGCCATGAGCCGGCCACTCGTCCCCGGGCTGATCACCGAAGGCGACACCGATGCGCTCTTCCTCGGACCTGTCATCGGGCGGCAGCTCCGCGCGCTGACGGACCACGCGCCACGTCCTGTGGACGTGCAGTCCGGCCAGCACGGCTCATGCGGCATGATCAAGGACGACGCACGGATCAGGCAGGCCATCGAGGAGCTCGCGGCTGATCGTCACGTGATCTTTCTGCACAGCGATCACCGCGAGCGGGCCAAGACGGACAGGCACGCGGAAGACTCCGCCGTCCCCTCGGTCCCGGTCCGGGAGACGGAGGCGTGGCTGCTCGCCGATGCCGACGTATGGGCCGGGGTGCCAGGCACGGACGTCAGCCACCTGCCCGTCAGACCCCGGGACGCGGAGCGGATCTCCGACCCCAAAGCCGTGCTGAGAGCGGTGCTTTCCGGTGTCTCCCACCGGAAGGCACCGGAGCACTTCGCCTTCGCCGGTGACCACGTGGACCTGTCCGTGCTGGCCCGGTTGCCGGCGTATCCCGCATGGGTGGACGCCACCTCCAAGGCGCTGAGGAACCATGGCTTTCTCTGAGCGCCGAAGCGATAGCTTGAAACGCAACGATCTGAACTAAGGACCTCACCATGACTGCCGGTACGCTCATGCCGTACGACGAAGCGCTCGACCGGTTCGAGCCGGTGCTCGGCCTGGAGACGCATGTCGAGCTGGGCACCAAGTCGAAGATGTTCTGCGGCTGCAAGACGACCTTCGGCGCCCCGCCCAACACGCAGGTCTGCCCGACCTGCCTGGCGTTCCCCGGGGCGCTGCCGGTGGCCAACGCCGCCGCGATCGAGTCGACGATCCGCATCGGCCTGGCGCTCAACTGCTCCATCGCCGAGTGGTGCCGCTTCGCCCGGAAGAACTACTTCTATCCGGACATGCCGAAGAACTACCAGATCTCGCAGTACGACGAGCCGCTCTGCTTCGACGGCTACCTCGACGTCGAGGTCGATGGCAAGACCGTGCGGATCGAGATCGAGCGGGTGCACCTGGAGGAGGACACCGGCAAGTCCACGCACGTGGGCGGCGCGACGGGTCGCATCCACGGGGCCGACTACTCGATCGTCGACTACAACCGGGCCGGCATCCCGCTGGTCGAGATCGTGACCAAGCCCATCCCCGGCACCGACCGGTTGGCGCCCGAGGTGGCCAAGGCCTACGTGACCGAGCTGCGGGAGGTCATGCGTTCGCTGGGTGTCTCCGATGTGCGCATGGAGGAGGGGTCGCTGCGGTGTGACGTCAACGTCTCGCTGATGCCGCGCGGCTCGTCCGAGTGGGGCACCCGTACGGAGACCAAGAACGTCAACTCGCTGCGCAGCGTCGAGCGGGCCGTCAGGAGCGAGATCGAGCGGCAGGCCGCCGTGCTCGCCGGGGGCGGGAAGATCGTTCAGGAGACCCGCCACTTCCACGAGGACACCGGCGGCACCACGTCCGGCCGGTCCAAGGAGGAGGCGCAGGACTACCGCTACTTCCCCGAGCCCGACCTGGTGCCGATCGCGCCCGACCGCGCCTGGGTGGCCGAGCTGAAGGCGGCGCTGCCCGAGCTGCCGTCGGTCAAGCGCAAGCGGCTGCAGGCCGAGTGGGGCCTTTCCGACCTCGACATGCAGGCCATGCACAACGCCGACGCCATCGAGCTGGTCGAGGCCACGGTCGCGGCCGGCGCTCCCGCGGCCGACGCGCGCAAGTGGTGGATGGGTGAGCTGGCGCGGCGGGCCAACGAGACCAGCACGCCGCTGTCCGACCTGCCCATCACCCCCGAGCAGATCGCCAGGGTGACCGAGCTGGTGGCCTCCGGCGCGCTCAACGACAAGCTGGCGCGCGAGGTGCTCGAAGGCGTGATGGCCGGCGAGGGCACGCCGGACGAGGTGGTCGAGAGCCGCGGGCTGAAGATCGTCAACGACGAGGGCGAGCTGTCGGCGATCATCGACCAGGTGCTGGCCGACAACGCCGACGCGGCCGAGAAGGTGCGCTCCGGCAAGATCGCCGCCGCCGGTGCGCTGGTGGGTGGCGTGATGCGGGCGAGCAAGGGGAAGGCCGACGCGGCCCGCGCCCGGCAGCTGATCCTGGAGAAGCTCGGCGTCCAGGAGTAGAGCCCGTGCCGGGGTACCCGTCCTCGCGCGGGTATCCCGGGTGTTCCGGGGTGAATGTCCGGGCTTTCGGTACGGCAGCAGGCGGGCCCGTCGGTCCGGGTGGATCGACGGGGCCGGGTGCTCGGCCGGGGAGTCGTCCGTTACTCCCCGGCCGACGTGGCCGCGTTCTCGCGGCGGCGGCCCGCGAGCTTCCTGAACAGCGGGGTGAGCAGGGCGAGGGCGGCCAGCACCAGCAGCACGACCGCCACCGGGCTGCCGACCAGCACGCTCACGTCCCCTGCCCCGATCGCCAGCGCCCGCCGTAGCTGGATCTCCGCCATCGGCCCCAGGATCATGCCGATCACTGCCGGGGCGACGGGCAGGCCGAAACGGCGCATGGCGTAGCCGAGCAGGCCGAGCAGATACAGCACGAACAGGTCCACCACGGTGCCGTTCAGCGCGTAGACGCCGAGGGCGGCGAAGAGCACGATCCCGGAGTACAGGTACGGCCGGGGCACGCGCAGCACCTTGGCCCACAGCGGAGCCAGCGGCAGGTTCAGCACCAGCAGCATCGTGTTGCCGATGAACAGCGACGCGATCATGCCCCAGACCAGCGCCGGGTTGTGGTCGAAGAGCTGGGGGCCGGGCTGCAGGCCGTACTGCTGGAAGGCGGCCAGCAGGATCGCGGCCGTCGCGGACGTGGGCAGGCCCAGAGTGAGCAGCGGGACGAGGGTGCCGGCCGCCGAGGCGTTGTTGGCCGCCTCGGGACCCGCCACCCCCTCGATGGCCCCGTTGCCGAACTCCTCGCGGGCCGTGCCGCGAGCCAGACGCTTCTCGGCCGCGTACGACAGGAAGGTGGGGATCTCCGCCCCGCCGCCCGGCAGGGCGCCGAACGGGAAGCCCAGGGCGGTGCCGCGCAGCCACGGGAACCAGGAGCGGCGCCAGTCCGTACGGCCCATCCACGCCCGCCCGACCGGCACCACCTCCGGAGGCGCGTGCCGCAGCCGGGAGGCCACGTAGAGGGCTTCGCCGAGCGCGAAGAGGCCCACGGCGACGATCACCACGTCGATGCCGTCCAGCAGTTGCGGGATGCCGAGCGTGAGCCGGGCCTGGCCGGTCTGCTGGTCGATGCCGATCAGGCCGATCACCAGGCCGAGGCCGAGCGAGGCCAGGCCACGCACGATCGAACGGGACAGCACCGACGAGACCGCGGTGAAGGCCAGGATGGCCAGGGCGAAATAGTCCTCCGGGCCGAAGGAGATGGCGAAGTCGACCACGGCGGGCGCCGCCACGACCAGCAGCGCCGTGGCGATGGTGCCGGCCACGAACGAGCCGATCGCGGCCGTGGCCAGTGCCTGGGCGGCGCGGCCCCGCCTGGCCATCTTGTTGCCCTCCAACGCCGTGATCATGGACGCGGACTCGCCGGGGGTGTTGAGCAGGATGGACGTGGTCGAGCCGCCGTACATGCCGCCGTAGTAGATGCCGGCGAACATGATGAACGCGCTGGCCGGCGGCACCGTGAAGGTGATCGGCAGCAGCAGCGCCACCGTCATCGCGGGCCCGATGCCGGGCAGCACGCCGACGAGGGTGCCGAGGGTGACGCCGATGAGCGCGTACATGAGGTTGACGGGGGTGAGCGCGGCGGCGAAGCCGTCGAGCAGCAACTGGAACGAGGTCACCTCAGATCACCCCCTCCAGCGGCCCGCCGGGCAGCGTGACGCCGAGCCCCTTGACGAACAGCAGGTACGTCGTCACCCCCATGACCACCGCGACCACGGCCGCGCGGGACTTGTGCTCGGTGCCCAGCGCCAGCGACAGGGCGAAGAACAGCAGGCTCGCGCCGATGATCCAGCCGAGCACGTTCAGCAGTGCGGCGAAGGCCAGGAAGATGCCGCTGACCAGCCCGACGCCGCGCCAGTCCGTGGGCGCCTCGACGTCCACGTCCTCGCTCTCCTCGGGGTCGCCGTGCCCGCCGCGCAGGACGTCGGCGACGTAGAACAGGCCGATGAGCACCATGGCGCCGCCCACCAGCATGGGGAAGAACCTCGGCCCGATGCCGAGCTGGGAGGCCGCCGCGGAGACGTCGAGCGTGCCCACCACGACGAGCACGCCCAGCACCAGTACGACGATCGCCAGCCCGAGCTCGGGCCGCCACCAGCGGGTCATCAGGAAACGAGCCCCATCTCGGCGATGATCGCCTTCACCCGGGTCTGCTCGGACGCCAGGTAGTCGGTGAACTGCTGCCCGGTCTGGAAGGAGTCGATCCAGCCGTTCTTGGCCACCGCGTCCTTCCACGGCTGCGCGTCGTGCATCTTGGTGACCAGGTCGGTCAGGGCCTTCTTGTCGGCCTCGGACAGCCCGGCGGGGGCGACGAAGCCGCGCCAGTTGGCCAGCTCCACGTCAAGACCGCCCTCCTTCAGCGTGGGCGCGTCCAGGTCGGGCAGCCGCTCGCCCGAGGTGACGCCCAGGGCGCGCAGCTTGCCGGACTTCACGTGCTCGGCGAACTCGGCCACGCCCGAGATGCCCGCGCTGACCTTGTTGCCGAGCAGCTCGTTCAGGGCCTCGCCGCCGCCGGAGTGGGCGATGTAGTTGACCTGCTTGGGGTCCACGCCCGCGGCCTTGGCCATCAGACCGGCCACGATGTGGTCGGTGCCGCCGGCCGAGCCGCCCGAGATGGACACCTTCGCCGGGTCGGCCTTCCAGGCCGCCACCAGATCGGCCAGCGACTTGAACGGGGACGCGGCCGGCACCACGACCAGCTCGTACTCCTCGGTCAGCTTGGCGATGGGCGTGGTCTCGGCCAGCGTGACCTTGGACTTGTTCTGCTCGATGGCGCCCACCATGACCAGGCCCATGGTCATCAGCAGGTTGCCGTTGCCCTTCTCCCCGGCCAGCTGCGCCAGCCCGATGGTGCCGCCGGCGCCGGGCACGTTGAACACCTCGACCTTGCGCTGCGGATCGGCGCTCTTGAACGCCTGCTCCGCCACGCGAGAGGTCTGGTCCCAGCCGCCGCCGGGGGCGGCCGGAGCCATGATCCGCAAGGCGGAGGCGCCGGCCGAGGTGCCGCCGGAGGCGCCGCAGCCGGTCATCGCGCCGAGGGAGAGTGCCGCGAGTGCGGCGAATACGCGCAAGCGCATGATCACTCCAGGGGGTGTGCTCACATAGGTTGGACTGGCATGGTGATTTCCGGCGCGCGAGGCGTCGAGGCTTTGCGCGGTTGCCGTCGTAGTGGTCGTATTGGTCGCGGCGAAAGAGGCGAAAGTGCCGCTGCCAGAACGCGGGTATCGGCCGCGACCGGGACGTGACCTCCGTTTGCTTCCATGAGCAGGGTGAGACGAGTGCGTGACGCGTCCCTCGGGACGCAGCTCTTCGTGCTCCAGATGGTGATCGTGCTGCTCGCCGCCGGGGGCACGGCGGGAGTGTGGGCCGAGCACACGAGAAATCAGCTCGACTCGCTCTACCAGCAGCGGGCGCTGGCCATCGCGCAGTCGGTGGCCGCGCTGCCGCAGGTACGCGAGGCGTTCAAGCTGGCGAGCCCGGAGAGCGTGCTGCAACCGCTGGCGATGAGCGTCCAGCAGGAGACCGGCGCCGACTACGTGGTGATCGCCAACACCGATCAGAAGCGCTACGCCCACCCCAACGCCGCGCTGATCGGCAAGACGTTGTCCACCGACGGCACCCTCGTCCTGCGTTCGGGCCGGAGCTGGGTGGGCACGGAGACCGGCACGATCGGCACCACGGTCAGGGGCAAGACGCCCATCCGCGACGAATACGGCACGGTCATCGGCCTCGTCTCCGTCGGCGTGCTGGAGACCACGGTCGACAGCCAGCTCACCCACGCCCTGCCGCCGCTCATCTGGACCGCGCTGGCCGTGCTGCTGGCCGGGCTCGCGCTGGCCGCGCTGATCACCGCGCGGGTGCGCAAGCAGACGTTCGGGCTGGAGCCGCGCGAGATCGCCGCGCTGCTGGAGCAGCGCGAGGGCGTGCTGCACGGCGTCAAGGAGGGCGTGCTCGCGCTCGACCTGAACGGCCGGGTCACGCTGGTCAACGACGCCGCCCGTGAGCTGCTCGGCGACGTCGGCGCGGACCTGACACAGATGCCGGTCTCCGAGCGCATGCGCGACGTGCTCGGCGGCGCCGACCCGGGCGAGGACCGCGTCGTGCTGCACGGCGAGCGGGTGCTGGTGCTCAACCGCACCCCCGTCTGGGTACGCGGCCGCCACCGCGGCTGGGTGGTCACCCTGCGCGACCGCACCGAGCTGGTCCGCCTGGCCCGCGAACTCGACGACACCAGCAGCGCCACGGACGCGCTGCGGGCACAGGCGCACGAGTTCGCCAACCGGCTGCACACCGTGGTGGGCCTGCTCGAACTGGGCGAGCACGACGCGGCGATCGGCTTCATCACCCGCACGACCGGCAGCACGTACGCCACCGACCTGCGCGAACGCATCCAGGACCCGACCCTCGCCGCGCTGCTCATGGCCAAGTCGGCCGAGGCGGCCGAGCGCGGGGCCCGGCTGGTGCTCTCCGACGACTCCTCGGTGCCCGAGGGCCTGATCGGCGACCCGAGGGACGCGGTGCTGGTGGTCGGCAACCTGGTCGCCAACGCCCTAGACGCCCTCGACGGCGCCGAGGGCACGATCGAGGTGTCGCTGCAGGCCGACGCCGGCGGGCTGCGCGTCCGGGTCGGCGACTCCGGCCCCGGCATCGCGCCCGACCTGGTGGAGGAGGTCTTCAGGGAGGGCTTCACCACCAAGGCCGCCCATTCGGGGCCGCGCGGGCTCGGGCTGGCGCTGACCAGGCAGGCGTGCCTGCGCAGAGGCGGCTGGGTCCGGGTACGGAACTCGGGCGGCGCGGTTTTCACCGCCCTGCTCCCGGCGAACGGGGCGAAGAACGGCGCCAAGAAGGGCGCCGCGAACGGGGCCGCGCATGGGGCGAAGGACGGGGCTGTGGACGGGGCGAGACGGTGACACGCACGCCGATCCGTGTGGTGGTCGTGGACGACGACTTCATGGTGGCCCGCATCCACAGCGGCTACGTGTCCCGCGTGCCGGGCTTCACCGTGGTCTCGACGGCGCACACCGGGGCCGACGCGCTCGCCGCGGTCGCCGAGCTGCGGCCCGATCTCGTGCTGCTCGACATCTACCTGCCCGACATGTCGGGCTTGGAGGTGCTCAAGGCCCTGCACGACGTGGACGTCCTCATGATCAGCGCCGCCCGCGACATGCCCACGGTCAGGGAGGCGATGCGCGGCGGCGCCGTCAACTACCTCATCAAGCCGTTCACCGCCGCCGCCCTGACCGAGCGCCTCCAGCAGTACGCCGACACCCGCCGGCGCCTGACCGCGATCGGCGCCGAGGCGCGCCAGGACGACGTGGACCGGCTTTTCGGCACGGCCAAGAGCCCGGCCGCCATGCCCAAAGGACTGTCAGCGGCCACGTGCGCGCTGGTCGCCGACACCCTGCGCGAGGCCGGCCGCGACCTGTCGGCGGCGGAGGCCGCCGAGATCACCGGCCTGTCGCGGGTGAGCGCTCGCCGCTACCTCGAACACCTCTGCGCGGTGGGGCAGGCCGAATTCCGGCCGCGTTACGGCACGGCCGGACGACCGGAACATCGCTACCGGTGGCTAGGTTGACACACTTCCGTAGCCGATTCCCGTGACATATGCGGATCCGCGTGCCTTACTGTTGCCTGAGACTTGGCTGCGGACCGGGAGGAGATTGAGGCGTGCGTAACGCCGGACCGATCGAATCACCAACCGACCCGTTCGCCTCGGTGCCACTCCCCACGTCGGGTGTCTCCAAGAAGCCGCGGATCGAAGGGCTGCCTCCGGGAGTCTCCCGGGACATCTTCGGCCCGCCGGGCAGACAGGAGGCGCGGCCGGCCCAGGGCCCGAGCGCCCCGGGCGGACCTTCGGGCAAGAACGCGCTACCGCCGGTGGCGCCGCCCGCCCAACCCTGGCCCATGGCCGGCAAGGAGTCGCCGCCCCCGGCGTTCGGGGGTTCGCCGGAGCGGCCGCCCGCGTACGAGCCCGAGCCGCCGAAGCGCGGCCGGCTGCTGCCCGGGGTGATCACGGTCGTGCTGATGCTGGCGGCGCTGGCCTACGTGGTGCCCGCCGTGCTCATGTCCGGTTCGGTGTTACGCGGCACGCACGTGGCCGGGGTGGACATCGGCGGCCTCACCGTGACGCAGGCGGCCGACAAGCTCCGCAGCGAACTGGCCACCAAGCTCAGCAAGCCCGTCGTGGCCGAGATCGGCGACAACAGGGAGACCATTCAGGCCGACGAGGCCGGGCTCGAACTGGACGTGGTCGGCACCATCGGGCAGGCGCCCAGCGGGTTCCCCAGCCCGCAGGAGGTGTGGCGCGGGCTCACCGGCACCACCGAGCTCCAGCCGAAGATCTCCGTCGACGCCTCCCAGCTCATCAGGACCGTGGACGGCATGGCGGAGGCAGCCGACAAGCGCGCGCGCGAGGGCCGGGTGACGTTCACCGGTCTGGTGCCCAAGGCGCACCTGCCCCAGGACGGCGTGCTGCTCGACCGGGACGACGCCGTCAAGCGGATCAGCGACGCCTTCCTCAACGGCGGCGGCACGGTGGTCCTCACCCTCAGGCCGGCCAAGCCCGTCACCACCCCCGAGTCCGTCGAGACGGCGGTCGAGAAGGCGAAGGCGGCGGTCGCCGCCCCCCTGACCCTGACGCTCGGCGACAAGCAGACCCAGATTCCCCCGGCCACGATCGCCGCCAACCTGACCTACGTGGCCGGCGGCGACGGCGCGCTCGTGCCCGAGTTCAACGCCAAGGCCGTGCTGGCCGCCGCGGAGAGCAGTCTCGTGGACGCGGCCCAGCAGCCGCGCGACGCCACGTACCAGATCGTGGACGGCAAGCCGGTCCTGGTCCCCGCCCGCGTCGGACGCGGGATCAACGACAAGCTGCTGGCCAGGGACGCGGAGAAGGTGTTCGACCAGGGCGGCGCCCGGACGATCCCGGTCCGGCTCGGCACCGTCGCGCCCGCCGTGCAGACCTCGGAGATCCAGGGGCTCGGCATCAGGGAGGTCGTGGGCCAGTTCACCTCGACGTTCGACTGCTGCCAGCCCCGGGTGAAGAACATCCAGCGGATGGCGCAGGAGCTCGACGGGCACATCGTCAAGCGCGGAGACACGTTCTCGCTCAACGACTTCCTCGGCGAGCGGACGATCGAGGACGGATACGTCGAGGCCGGGCAGGTCGTCGGCGGCCGGACGGTGAACGTGGTCGGCGGCGGCCAGTCGCAGTTCGCGACGGCCCTCTACAACGCGGCGTTCTTCGGCGGGTTCGAGGACATCGAGCACCAGGCGATGGACTACTTCGCCGAGCGCTATCCGGCGGGGCGCAGCGTGGCGCTGCTCTACCCGGACGTGGACCTGAAGTGGCGCAACGACTCCGACCAGGGCGTGCTGATCAAGACCGCCTCCACCGAGACGTCCGTCACCGTGACGCTGTGGAGCACCAAGCGCTTCGACAAGGTCGAGGCCGTGGAGTCGGAGCGCAGGGACTTCACGCCGTTCCGGCGCGAGACCAGCTCCGCGCCCGGCTGCCTGCCCACCACGGGACAGCAGGGGTTCACGATCGACGTGACCCGCGTGTTCCACAAGGACGGCAAAGTGGCCAAGAAAGACAAGAAGCTGACCACCAAGTACCGCCCGCAACCCCAGATCGCCTGCACGGGCGTCCCGCGCTGAGAGATCGGGTCCTCGGCGCTCAGATCGCCGGGGGCCCGCGCGGATGTACGCCCGTGGTCAGGACGGGGTGACGGACATGATCCGGTCGTCGCCGTCCCTGACCGAGCCGCGGCCGTCCTTGTTGCTGGTCCCGACCCAGAGCGTGCCGTCGGGCGCCGTGGTGACCGCGCGCAGCCGGCCGTACCGGTCGGTGAAGTGGGCGGCGGGCGTGCCGGCCGAGCCGTCGCCGCTCAGCGGGATCTGCCACAGCCGCTCGCCCCGCAGCGCGCCCATCCACAGCGAGCCCTTCGCGTACGCCAGCCCCGACGGCGAGGCGTCGGAGGTGGGCCAGGTGAGGATCGGGTTGGTGTAGCGGTCGTCGTCGCCGCGCCCCTCGACCTGCGGCCAGCCGTAGTTGGCCCCCGGTTTGATCAGGTTCACCTCGTCATAGGTGCTGGCCCCGAACTCCGAGGCGTACAGGCGGCCTGAGTCGTCCCAGGCCAGGCCCTGGACGTTGCGGTGGCCGTAGCTGTAGACCAGCGTGCCGAACGGGTTGCCGGGCGCGGGCGCGCCGTCCGTGGTCATGCGCAGGATCTTGCCGCCGAGCGAGTCGCGCCGCTGGGCCATGTCGCGGTCGCCCGTCTCGCCGGTGGTGGCGTACAGGAAGCCGTCGGGGCCGAACGCGAGGCGGCCGCCGTTGTGGATGCCGCCCTTCGGGATGCCCTCGACGATGACGCGCCGGTCGGTGAGGCGGTCGCCGTCGAGGCGGTAGCGGACGATCCGGTTGTCCTGATCCGCCGTGTGGTAAAGGAAGATTCGCCCCTCTCTGACGGCAATGCCCATCAGGCCGCCCTCGCCGTCCGGCCGTACGTCCTCGATCGTGCCCAGGTCCGTCACCGCGCCCGCCGGGCTCACCCGCAGCAGCCGGGCCGAGTCGCGCTCGGTCACGAGGGCGTCGCCGCCGGGCAGGAACGCGATCGCCCACGGGACGGCGAGGCCGGTCACGACGTCCCTGGGGTCGCCGGGGGCGGCCCCGGCGGACACGGCCGCCGTGGGGAGCGCCTCCGCGCCGCCACCGTAGGAGCCGGAACAGCCGGTGAGCGCCGCCAGCAGCGCGATCGTCCAGAGCTTCCTCATGTGTTCCATACTGACCCCGGAGTCGTAAGGTTCTCGGCATGAAGACCTGGGTTCCGTCTGTTTCGGTGGCCGATGTACTGTCCGACCTCCCCGGCGTCGAATGTGCGGTCTATGACGGCACGTCCGCGATGCCGGACGGGGTGGGCGACGTGGAGGTGTGGATCCCGCCGCTCATCCCCGTGCCCGACGTGCCGGGGACTCTGGCCAGGATGGGCTCGCTCAAGTTGTTGCAGACCGTGACCGCCGGCGTGGAGGCGTACCGGCCCCACATGCCCCCGGGCGCGGTGCTGTGCAACGCGCGCGGCGTGCACGACGCGGGCACCGCCGAATGGGCGGTGGGCGCCATGCTGGCGGTCGTCAGGGAGTTCCCCGGGTTCGTGGACGCGCAGCGCAGGGGGGAGTGGACCTACCACCACACCGGCGTGCTGGCCGACTCGCGCGTGCTCATCGTGGGCCACGGCTCCATCGGCGCCGCGCTGGAGCGCCGGCTCGACGGGTTCGAGGTGGAGGTCGTCCGGGTGGCGCGCAGCGCCCGCGACGGCGTGCACGCCATGGACGAACTGCCTGTGCTGCTGCCGGAGGCGGACGTCGTCGTGCTGCTGGTGCCCGCCACCCCCGCCACCGCCGGCATGGTGGACGCGGCGTTCCTGGCCCGGATGAAGGACGGCGCCGTGCTCGTCAACGCCGCCCGCGGCGGAATCGTCGACACCGACGCGCTGCTCGCGGAGCTCAAGAACGGCAGGCTGCGCGCCGCGCTCGACGTGACCGCGCCCGAGCCGCTGCCCGAGGGACACCCCCTCTGGGGCGCGCCGGGCCTGCTGATCACGCCGCACGTCGCGGGCAGCACGCCCGCGTCGGAGCGGCGGATGCTGCGCCTCATGAGGGCCCAGTTGCAGCGCTATCTCGCCGGCGAATCGCTGGTCAACGTCATCACCGACGCATATTGAGAGGATCCCGGAACGTGGCTGGTCCGTGACCTTCGGTGCGTACGGTTGCGTTTGCAGGGAGTTCCTGACTGACTGTCAAGGGACTCTTGGCGGCAAATGGTCTGTGTGGTTATCAGATCGGTGACGACATCGGCGTTGTCACCACCCGCGCACCCGAGACCGCACACACTGGCGAAGTGATCGACCGGGCTTCGGCGGTCGCAGGTGCAGGGTTCGAGACGGGATGGGCAACGACTGTGATCCGCTGGCGTGATCCACGGGTGCCGCCGGCCGCCGCGGCGGCGGCAGGAGCGGTGGTGTTCGCCGCTGCCGTCCTGGCGCAGGCGCCGGCCTTGGTCACCGGCGCGGTCGCCGGAGGGCTGGCGGCGCTGGTCGCCGCGGGCTCCCTGCTGTTCGCCTCGGTGAAGCAGGCCGGTCACCGCCCGACGGCGATGGGCGCGCGCTGGATGGGCGGCGGGTCGGTCATCTGGGCGGCAGGGGTGGCGCTGCAGCCGGTCGCCGAAGGCTTCGTGGCCAGCTTCGCCGACATGTTCGTGCTGCTCGGCACGGTGGTCACGGCGGGCGGCGCGCTGATCGCGGCCGACCGCAGATTTCCGGCCAGAGTCGCTTTACGGCAGCTCACGGACGCCTACCTGAGCGCCGCTTCTCTTTTTCTCGTCGGCTGGGTGGTCGCGCTGCGCCACGTCTACGCCGAGACGGCCGATCCGCCCGCTTTCACGCTGGTGATGCTGCCGCCGATGATCGCGCTGCTGGTGACCTGCTCCGTGATCCCTTCGGTGGTGACCAGCAGGTCATCGTCCTGGCTGCTCGGCCTGGCCGGGGTGGGCGTGCTGGCCACGATGACCGTGGCGGGCGTGGGGCAGGCGGTGGCCCGGCTGATGGACGGTGATCCGCAGCTGTGGAGCGTCCTGCTCGCGCCCGTCGCGCTGCTGCTGCTGGCGGCCGTCCCGTGGGGCCCGAAGGCCGGTGAGCCCGCCCGTCCTGGCGTCGGTCACGCGGTCGGGGTGGCGCCGCTGGCGCTGGTCGCCGTGGCCGCCGTCACGCTGCTGGCGCACCAGGCCGGCGGGCAGGCGGGGCCGGCGGTGACCGGCGTCGTGCTGGTCGCCGTGTCCGTGGTGCTGCTCCTGCTGGTGCGCCTGTTCGTGCTCTCCGCGGTCAACGTACGCCTGCGCGGCCTGGTCAAGCTGGGCGACCGCCAGCTCAGGGAGCTGGCCGAGAGCACCGGCGACGTGGTCTTCGCCTGCGACTACCAGGGCGTGGTGCGCGAGATCGGCCCGGGGGTCGAGGTCACCTACGGCTACTGCCCCGACGAGCTGATCGGCGGATCGATCTTCGACTACATCCACCCTGAGGACGTGCCGGGCATCCAGGCCGCCATGCGCGCCATGCACCTCGACGAGGAGAACGCCGCGCCCGGCACCTGCCTCATCGCCTGCCGGGTGCGCGCGGCCGACGGCACCTGGCGTCCCACCGAGTCCGTGGCCACCCGCAGGGTCGGCGGCGACGAGCGGATGCTGGTGACGACCAGAGACGTCAGCGACCAGGAGGCGCTGCGCAACCAGGTCGCCCACCTCACCTTCCACGATGGCGTCACCGGCCTGCCCAACCGCGCCTACTTCGAGGAGCGCACCCGCGAGGTGCTGGCCGGGCGCACGTCGGGCACGGCCAACGTCGCGGTCATCTTCCTCGACCTCGACGGGTTCACCTCGGTCAACGACTCGGTCGGCCACGCCAGCGGCGACTACCTGCTCGGGCAGGCGGCCCGCAGGCTGCGCGGGGCCGTGCGTCCCGACGACACGCTGGCTCGGTGGGGCGGCGACGAGTTCGCCGTGCTCGTGGAGACCGGCGGCGAGGCGCAGGTGGCGGTCGATCTGGCCGAGCGGCTGGTCGGCGCCGTCTCGCAGGAGCCGTTCCGGGTCGCCGACCGCGACGTGGCGATCACCGCGAGCGTGGGCGTGGCCTTCGCGGAGGACGACCAGCCCGCGGGCGACCTCATGCGTAACGCGGATGTGGCGATGGCGCGCTCCAAGGAGCTGGGCGGGCGGCGGGTCGAGGTGTTCGCCGCGCAGATGCACGCCGACGTCGTACGCCGTCTCGAACTGGCCGCGGACCTGCAGCGGGCGCTGATCGAGCAGCAGTTCGCGATCGAGTACCAGCCGGTGGTCGACCTGGCCACCTCGCGGGTGACGGCCGTCGAGGCGCTGGTGCGGTGGTGGCGCGGGTCGGTGTTCGTGCCGCCCGAGCAGTTCCTCGGCCCGGCCGAGGACACCGGGCTGATCGTGCCGCTGAGCGAGTGGATCCTGCGCGAGTCGTGCCGCGAGGTGGCCGCCTGGCGGGCCTCGTCCTGGGACATCGGGCTGTCGCTCAACCTGTCGGCGCGTCAGATCATGGCACCCAGGTTCGTCGAGACCGTGGAGGAGGCGCTGGCCGAGAGCGGGCTGCCCGCCGCCGCGCTCACCCTTGAGGTGATCGAGGAGATGCTGGTCGAGGACGCCGAGGAGACGATCAAGCGGCTGTCGGAGCTGCGCGCGCTCGGGGTGCGCCTGGCCATCGACGACTTCGGCACCGGCTACGCCTCGCTGGCCTTCCTGCGGCAGCTTCCTGTCGACATGATCAAGATCGACCCGTCGTTCGTGTCCGGGCTGGGCCGCGACGACACGCTGACCCTGCTCACCCGCACGATCGTGCGGCTCGGCCACGACCTCGGGCTCATCGTGGTGGCCGAGGGAATCGAGCGCCCCGAGCAGCTCGAACTGCTCAAGCAGATGGGCTGCACGCGCGGGCAGGGGTTCCTGGTGGCGCGGCCGATGGCGGCGCGTGGGGTCGACTCGCTGCGGCGGACGAGTCTCACCGTTTGAGACATGTGTCCACCAAGTTGACACTGGGGCGTTCGGAGCGGCTATGGTGTAAGCCATGCTTCGCAGTGAGATTCTCGTAGTACTTCGCCGGCGCGCAGGCCGATAGCGAAGCACGACGACCTGCGCCCCGCCCCAGACCCGCCACCTGGCGGGGCGGGGCATTTTTTATGTCCTTAAGCGAGTAGTCACGCAAGGAACGAGCCGATGACCGAACGGATGACAGGTGCACAGGCCCTGGTCAGGGCGCTGGAGCACGTGGGAGTCGACACAGTGTTCGGGATCCCGGGCGGTGCCATTCTGCCGGCCTACGATCCTCTCTACGACTCGACCAAGGTCCGTCACGTGCTCGTACGCCACGAGCAGGGGGCGGGGCACGCGGCCGAGGGCTACGCGCAGGCCACCGGCAAGGTCGGGGTGTGCATGGCGACCAGCGGCCCCGGCGCCACCAACCTGGTGACCCCGATCGCCGACGCCTACATGGACTCGGTGCCGATCGTGGCCATCACCGGGCAGGTGGCCAGTGCCGCCATCGGCACGGACGCCTTCCAGGAAGCCGACATCTCCGGCATCACCATGCCGATCACGAAGCACAACTTCCTGGTGACCGATCCGGCCGACATCGCCCGTACGATCATGGAGGCCTTCCACATCGCCTCCACCGGCCGTCCCGGCCCGGTTCTCGTGGACATCTCCAAGGACGCGCTGCAGTCCGAGACCACCTTCAGCTGGCCGCCCACCATGCAGCTCCCGGGCTACCGCCCGGTCACCAGGCCCCACTCCAAGCAGATCCGCGAGGCCGCCAAGCTCATCGCGGAGTCGAGCCGGCCCGTCCTGTACGTCGGCGGCGGCGTCCACAAGTCCCGCGCCTCGGCCGAGCTGCTGCACCTGGCGGAGCTGACGAACATCCCCGTCATCACGACCCTGATGGCCAGGGGCACCTTCCCCGACAGCCATCCCCAGCACATGGGCATGCCGGGCATGCACGGCAGCGTCTCGGCCGTCGGCGCGCTGCAGAAGTCCGATCTGATCATCGGCCTGGGCGTGCGCTTCGACGACCGGGTCACCGGAAACCTGGCGTCCTTCGCCCCCTACGCGAAGATCGTGCACGCCGACATCGACCCGGCGGAGATCTCCAAGAACCGCCACGCCGACGTGCCGATCGTGGGCGACTGCAAAGAGGTCATCACCGACCTCATCGCCGCCATCGAGGCGTCCGGCCAGAAGGGCGACTACGCCGACTGGTGGACGGTGCTCAACGGCTACAAGCAGACCTACCCGCTGGGCTACGACGAGTTCGAGGACGGCTCGCTGGCCCCTCAGTACGTCATGGAGCGGCTGAGCGCGATCGCCGGGCCCGACACGTACTACGTGGCCGGGGTCGGGCAGCACCAGATGTGGGCCTCGCAGTTCATCGGCTACGAGAACCCGGGCACGTTCATCAACTCCGGCGGCCTGGGCACCATGGGCTTCGCCGTCCCGGCCGCGATGGGCGCGAAGATGGGCCGCCCCGACGCCACCGTGTGGGCCATCGACGGCGACGGCTGCTTCCAGATGACCAATCAGGAGCTGGCCACCTGCGCCCTGGAGGGCGTGCCGGTCAAGATCGCCGTCATCAACAACGGTAATCTCGGCATGGTCCGCCAGTGGCAGACGCTCTTCTACGACCAGCGTTACTCCAACACCGACCTGCAGACGGCGCGCCGCATCCCGGACTTCGTCAAGCTGGCCGAGGCCTATGGTTGTGTGGGCCTGCGATGCGAACGTCCCGAGGACGTGGACGCCGTCATCAAGAAGGCCATGGAGATCAACGACGTGCCCGTCGTGGTCGACTTCGTCGTCCACCAGGACGCGATGGTCTGGCCCATGGTCGCGGCGGGCACCAGCAACGACGACATCAAGATCGCCCGTGACATGGCGCCGAAGTGGGAGAACGAGGATGAGTAGACACACGCTGTCGGTGCTGGTCGAGAACCGCCCCGGTGTCCTGGCACGCGTGTCGGCGCTGTTCAGCCGGCGCGGCTTCAACATCGACTCCCTGGCCGTCGGGCCGACCGAGCACGACGACATCTCCCGCATCACGATCGTGGTCAGCGTGGAGGAGCTGCCGCTTGAGCAGGTCACGAAGCAGCTCAACAAGCTGGTGAACGTGCTCAAGATCGTCGAGCTGGACCCTTCGCAGTCGGTGCAGCGCGAGCTGATGCTGATCAAGGTCAAGGCCGACTCCGAGAGCCGCTCCCACGTGCTGGAGCTCGTCCAGCTCTTCCGGGCCCGCTGCGTGGACGTGGCTGCCGACGCGGTGACCATCGAGGTCACCGGCACTCCCGACAAGCTCGAGGCCTTCGTCAAGGTGCTGGAGCCGTTCGGGATCAAAGAACTCGTCCAATCGGGCATGGTGGCCATCGGCCGCGGCGCCCGTTCCATCACCGACCGGTCCCTCAGGGCACTGGACCGTACCGCCTGAAAGGTTTTAGCAAGTGACCGAGATCTACTACGACGACCAGGCCGACCTGTCGATCATCCAGGGGCGCCACGTGGCCGTGCTGGGGTACGGCAGCCAGGGCCACGCCCACGCGCTCTCCCTGCGTGACTCCGGCGTCGACGTGCGCGTCGGGCTGCCCGAGGGCTCCAAGAGCCGCGAGAAGGCCGAGAACGACGGCCTGCGCGTGGTCACGCCCTCCGAGGCGGTCGAAGAGGCCAACCTCACCATGATCCTCGCGCCGGACCACATCCAGCGCCACCTCTACGCCGAGCACGTCGCCCCCAATCTGGTCGAGGGCGACGCGCTGTTCTTCGGCCACGGACTCAACATCCGCTACGGGCTGATCGAGGCCCCCGAGGGCGTCGACGTGTGCATGGTGGCCCCCAAGGGCCCCGGCCACCTCGTCCGTCGCCAGTTCGAGGCGGGGCGCGGCGTCCCGGTGCTCGTGGCCGTCGAGAAGGACGCCTCGGGCAAGGCGCTCGACCTCGCGCTCTCCTACGCGAAGGGCATCGGCGGCACCCGCGCCGGCGCGCTGCGCACCACGTTCAAGGAGGAGACCGAGACCGACCTGTTCGGTGAGCAGGCCGTGCTCTGCGGCGGCGTCTCCGAGCTGATCAAGGCGGGCTTCGACACCCTCATCGAGGCCGGCTACCAGCCGGAGGTGGCCTACTTCGAGTGCCTGCACGAGATGAAGCTCATCGTCGACCTCATGTACGAGGGCGGCATCTCCAAGATGTACTGGTCGGTCTCCGACACCGCCGAGTACGGCGGCTACACCCGCGGTCCGCGCGTCATCACCGACGAGACCCGTCAGGAGATGCGCCGCATCCTGGGCGAGATCCAGGACGGCACCTTCGCCCGGCAGCTCGTCGAGGAGTTCGACGGCGGCCAGAAGGAGTTCCAGCGCTACCGCGGGGAGCTGTCCGAGGACGCGATCGAGAAGACCGGCGCCAAGCTCCGCCCGATGATGAGCTGGCTCAAGGCCTGACCGCCTGAACGGCTGAACTGCTCGACGGCTGGGCGCCTTGAACGGCCTGGACGGCCGAGCGCCTGAACGGCCGGATGCCTGAACGAACGCGAGCCGGAGGGGGCGGGGAGAGTTCCCCCGCCCCCCC
>NZ_BAAAMU010000089.1:0-506 GCF_039529435.1 Nonomuraea maheshkhaliensis | reverse complement strand
AGGATCTCCTCCGGCCGCCGCGGTTTTTTGTCGCCCGCGACCCCCGCACAAGCGCCGACGGGGGAGGTATGGTTTTCATATGTCAGAAATTTCTTTCACGTGTCAGGGGAGACACCATGACGATGAAGGCCATCCGCTACCACGCTTACGGCCCGCCTGACGTCATCGAGCTGCGTGAGGTGGCCAAGCCCGTGCCGGGCGACGGCGAGGTGCTGGTCCGGGTCCGCGCGGCCGCGGTCAACCCCGGCGACCACCACCTGCTCAGAGGCAGCCCCTACATCCTGCGCGCGATGGCGGGCCCGGCCCGGCCGAAGCACCCCGGGCTCGGCAAGGACCTGGCCGGCGTGGTGGAGGCGGTGGGCGGGGGCGTCACGGCGTACGAGCGCGGCGACGAGGTCTTCGGCTGCGCCCAGGGCGCCTTCGCCGAATACGTCACCGTGCGCGCGGACGGGCCGCTGGCGCGCAGGCCCGCCGGGCTGACGTTCGGGCAGGCCGGCCCCCCTCCC
>NZ_BAAAMU010000088.1:20968-43972 GCF_039529435.1 Nonomuraea maheshkhaliensis | reverse complement strand
GGCCAACGCTCCTGCCGCCTCGGCCGCCGACCCCTGGGCCGTGCGGCCGTACATGGGGTGGAGCAGCTACAGCATGCAGGTCTACTCCGGGAACGGGAAGTGGATCACCGCTGACCAGATCATCAAGCAGTCCGACGCGATGCGCGCCAAGCTGCAGAAGTACGGCTACGAGTACATCAACGTCGACGCCGGATGGAACGACGGGTTCGACGCCAACGGCCGGCCGAAGCCCAGCGCCACGCTCTACCCGCAGGGCCTGCAGAAGGTCATCGACCACGTCCACGCGAACGGCCAGAAGTTCGGGCTCTACCTGATCCCCGGCGTCGGCCCTGACGTCTACAACGCGAACCTGCCGATCGCCGGCGCCCCCGGCTGCACCACGCGCGGCATCGCCGCCCAGCCCCTGCGGCCCTCCGACTACTGGAACATCGGCTACCGGATCGACTTCTCGAATCCGTGCTCCCAGAAGTACATCGACTCGATCGCCGACCTCCTGGCCGAGTGGGGCGTCGACTTCGTCAAGTTCGACAGCGTCACGCCCGGATCCGGCGTGAGCGACCTGTCGCTCGACGCCCGCGACGACGTCGCCGCCTGGTCGGCGGCGCTCAAGGCGCGCAAGATCTGGTTCGAGCTGTCCTGGGCGCTCGACCCGAAGTACGCCGACTACTGGCGCGCCAAGGCGAACGGCTGGCGGATCGACTGGGACGTCGAGTGCTACTGCGCCGGCGAGGCGCTCACCCAGTGGCAGAACATCGCCCGGCTCTTCCCGCTGGTGTCCACCTGGTGGCGCAACGCCGGGAACGGCGGATGGAACGACCTCGACTCGCTCGACATCGGCAACGGCACCATGGACGGCCTGACCCGCGACGAGCGGCAGACCGCGATGACGTTGTGGGCGATCTCCGCCGCGCCGCTCTACACGGGCAACGACATGACCAAGCTCGACGCGTACGGACTGAGCCTGCTCACCAACCCTGAGGTGATCGCGGTCGACCAGGCCGGCACCCCGGCGCGCCCCGTCTCCACGACGGCGCAGCAGCAGGTCTGGTACGCGCTCAACGCCGACGGCGGCTACACGGTCGCGCTGTTCAACCTCGGCCGTACCGACAAGGACATCACCGTCAACTGGTCGGACATCGGGCTGACCGGCGCCGCCACCGTCCGCGACCTGTGGGCCCGCAAGGACCTCGGCCGCCTCGACGGCGAGTTCACCGCCGCCACGGTCCCGATCCACGGCGTCCGCCTGCTCAAGGTGACGCCCCAGCGCGGCGCCGAGGTCGCCGTCAACGACGACGCCCTGCGCGTCCGGTACGAGGGCGAGTGGACCCGCAACGGCGGCAAGGAAGTCGCCGCCACCTCCCAGCCGCTCACCGTGAACGTCACCGACACCGGCACCCCCGCCCCGCCGTCGACCGGTCCCGTCCGCACGGTCGTCCACGACGACACCGACCCGGAGATCGCCTATCTCGGGAACTGGTCGCAGAGCACCGGCCGGGGGCTCGGCGACTACAACGACAACGTGCACTACACCGAGCGTGACGGCGACGCGTTCGAGTACACCTTCCAGGGCACCGGCGTCTCGTACGTCACCGAGATGGACACCTCGCAGGGCGATGTCGACATCTACCTCGACGGCCGGTTCGTGAAGACCGTGAACACCGGACGTGAGCAGGGCCAGCCCCGCCTCGCCCAGCAGACCGTCTTCACGGTGAACGACCTGCCCAACGGCAGCCACACGCTCCGGGCGGTCAAGAAGTCCGGCTCCTTCATGCTGCTCGACCGCATCGACGTGCTCCAGCCGAGCCTGATCGACCCGTTCGCGGTGTCGTTCGACCGCGAGGCGCCGGCGGACGTGCAGGTGAAGCTCCTGCGCGACGGCAGCGAGTTCGCCGGCGTCTCGCGCGGCGGCACCGCGCTCGAACGGGACCGGGACTACACCCTGTCCGGCTCGACCGTGACCCTGCGCTCGGCCTATCTCACCGGCCTTCCGCTCGGCACGGCACAACTGGACTTCGCCTTCCGCGGTGACCACCTGGACGACGTCCACGCCACGACCCGCGACGGCGACTCCGTCTCCTACACCTTCACGGGAACCGGCCTCGACTGGATCACCGCCACCGCACCCGACCAGGGGCTCGTCGACGTGTACATCGACGGCGAGCTCGTCCGCCGGGTCGACACCCACGGCGCCGTGCGGGCGACGCAGCAGACCGCGTTCAGCGTCTCAGGGCTGAGGAACGGAGAGCACACCTTCAAGGCGGTCAAGGCTTCGGGCGACGTGATGCGCACCGACGTCATCCGCTACACCACCCGCTGATGACCACCGGTTGATCACCCAGGCCCTCCTCCCCCGGCCTCCCGCGTAACCTCCGACGGGGTGACGGCGATCCCCGTCGCCGTCACCCCTGCCGGACGGGAGCGCCGGAGCGGACTCCAGATAGGCGCGCGCGGCGCCGTGGCGGCCCCGGTCGCGGTGAACCCAGCCGATCGGGAACGTGCTCTGACCGGCCGCGGTCGGCGCAGGGAGCCCTACCGGTCCCGCGTGCCGAGGCTGGCCTGATCGGCGGCCGTACGGCCGGCCGCCCAGCCCTCCCGGTCCCAGGACATCCGCGTCCTGTGCGTGACCAGGTTCGGGAACATGCGCTCGACCGCCTGCTCCACCTCCTGTTCCCGGGCCGCCAGCACCGGCGCCAGGTCGGCGCCCCGGCCGGCGCTCTCCTGCGCGACCGCGTCCGCCGTGGCCTCGGCCAGCCGCTCGCCGATCCTGGAGGCGAAGGCCGACAGGAACGACTGGCGGAACGCCTTGTTCCTGGACCGGCCGCCGCCGTGCTTCTTGGTGCCCGAGTTCTCCAGCGCGGTCTGCGCCTGCACCAGCAGCGAGGTGAACAACATCTCCACGAAGGACAGATCCGCCGCGAACCCCAGCACGGTGGCGAACCCCAGCTCCCGCGACCAGATCACCCGGCACCTGTTGGCCTCGGCGACGAGGTCGAGCAGGACGGCCTTGGGCTGCTCGTACGGCGCGTCGACGCCGATCCTGACACCCTGCGGCGCCGCGCCCCCGCCCTGCCGCACCCCCAGCGCCGCCGCGTCGAGCATCGCCGCGTCGATGCTGTACTTCGCCATCAGGCTCTGCGCCGCCGCGGTGAACGTCCGCGCCTCCGCCTCGTACGGCGTCGACTCCGCCTTGGCCAGCAGCCCCCGCACCCGCGTGAGCGTCTTCTCGCTGACCGCGTGCGGGCGTGCCCGGTCCTGACGGCGAGCGTGACCGGGCGGCGGGCCGAGCATTTCCAGCCGGGGCAGCCCGGCCAGCAGCCCCAGCAGTTCCAGCACGCCGGAGACGGTCACCAGCCGGCCGGCCCCGTCGCGCGCCTGCCGCGCCGCCAGGTAGCCGCCCTGCCACCACACCGTGGCCGCCAGGCCGGCGAGCTGGTCGCGCCAGCGCTCGTCCACCGTGTCCCGCGCGTAGGCCCGGAGCTCCCAGGCGATGAGATCGGCCGCCATCCGCTCGTGCCGGTCGCTCAGCCGCCTGGCCGCGATCCTGACCACGTCGGCGGGCTGCCAGCCGTTCCGCCACGCCGCCGAGATCGCCCGCGTGGCGGCCTCCATCAGCACGCGATCGGCGTCGTCCCGGTCGGCCAGGAAGGCGGCGGCGGAGTCGAAGGCCGCCTGATCCTCGCGGGCCAGCGCGGCCATCGCCGCGCTGATCAGCTCATCGGCCTCGTTCACACGCTTCCGTCCACGTCGGGGAAAGTCCGCCAGAACCTTACCGGTCGTGCTCGGCGAAGGTGACGGTGGTCTCGTGTTACGCGGCCCGGTGACCTGGCCGGACGACGAGTGGGCGATGCCCATGGCGTGGCCCGCCCGGTGCCGTCAGGAGGCGGGTGCCTCCGGTGACACCGCGCCCACCGTCACGTCCTCCCCGCGCTTCTCGTCGGCGTACACCATCAGGGTCGAGCCGCCCAGGGCGAGCACGATGCCGATGGCCCCGTAGACCGACGGCAGCGTCTGGTAGACCGCCAGCGACAGCACGATCGTCAGGACGGGAGCGAGCGCGTTGGTGATGGGCGCCACCACCGCGGCCTTGCCCCGGCTGAGCGCCATCACCAGGAACAGCGCCCCGGCCGCGTTGAGCACCTGGGTCACCGCGGTCAGCGCGGGCGCCTGCCAGGGAGCCCCGCTGGGCAGCCCGCCCATCATCAGCACCGCCACCGGGATCAGCAGCAGCCCGCTGATCGTCATCCAGCCGAAGGTGGTGGCGTCGTTGACGCCGAGCAGGGCGGCCTTGCGCATGAAGAACGCCTGCGCGCCCCAGGCCACGCAGATCAGGACGGCCAGCAGCAGCCAGGGGCCGGTCGTGTTCGAGTCGTCGCTGCTGCCGGGGATGCTGAACAGGACGATCGCGGCCAGCGCGGCGACCGCGCCGACGACGGCGAGCCGCTGGATCCGCTCGCGGAGCAGGGCGATGGCCATGAGCACGGTGATCACCGGCGACAGGGACACGATCGGGAAGATCAGGTACGCGGGGCCGTTGGACAGCGCCTGGAACAGCAGGAGCTGCCCGCCCGCGCCCGTGAGTCCCGCGATGAGCCCGTAGAGGGCGGCGACGGGCCGCCGGTCGAACCGGCTGCCGCGCAGCGCGAAGTAGGCGGGGATCAGCATGGTGAACGCCCAGATGACGTACACCATCTCGTCGGGATAGCCGTACAGGCTGGTCGGGAGGCTGGAGAAGGCGCCCCACACGCCCCAGAAGACGACGAGCAGGGTCGCGTAGAGTATCCAGCTCCGCTTGAGATCGATCATTCGCCTTCTCCTTGTCCGGCGGTCAGCAGGCGGTCGAGCGCGACCCGGTCCAGGGGGGTGCCGGCGAGTTTCGCCGCGTAGAGTGCGGCTCCGACGACCGGTTCGTACAGCGGGCGGCGCAGCTCGTAACCGGCGTGCAGGGCTTTCAGCTCCCGGGTGAAGGCTTCGAGCACCGCCTCGGCGCCGAACGTGCCGCCGGAGTAGGAGACCGGTACGGGCTCGCCGGGCTCGAAGCCGAGCCGTTCACGGGTGGTGTCCACCAGGAGCGCCAGCTCGCGCCCGGCCTCGGCCAGGATGGCGGCGGCGCACGCGTCGCCCAGCCCGGCCGCCTCGACGACCCGCGGGCTGAGTGCCGCGATCTCCCCGCGGTCGCCGCGCCACCGGTTGAACACGACGTCGATCACGGTGAGGTCCGAGGTGAGGGAGAGCCGGCGGCGCAGGACATCGGCGAGCGGGCCTTCCGGCAGGCGTCCGTCGCTCATCCGGGTGAACGCGTTGAGGCCGCGGACCGCGATCCAGTACGCGGAGCCCTCGTCGCCGAACAGCTCTCCCCAGCCGCCCACCCGGACGCCGCGCCCTGACCGCTCGCCGTAGGTCATGGAGCCGGTGCCGCTGAGGACGTTGATGCCGTCCGCCGCCCCGAGGGAGCCGGCCCACCCGCACACCGTGTCGTTGTCGCAGGTGTAACGGTCGTGGCCGAGCACGGCGCGCGGGGCCGCGTCCAGGACGGGCAGGTCGCCGGGGGCCTCGCCGTAACCCGGCAGGCCGAAGAAGGCGTACGCGATGCCGGCGGGTTCGATGCCCGCCTCCGCGCAGACCGCCTCGACGCCCTGCCTGAGGGCTCGCTCGACGATGCCGATGCCTTCGGAGGCCTGGGAGAAGTAGTAGCTGCCGGCGGTCCGTGCCCGCCCCGCTATCCTCCCGTCCTGGCCGACCAGGCAGAAGGCGGTCTTGGTGCCGCCGCCGTCGACGCCGAGAAACATGCTGTCACCTCTGTCAGTGCTGCAACCGGTGCAGGGTGACGCCGTGCACCACGCGGTTGACCTCGCCGGAAGGGAACGGGTTGTCGGGCCGGATGCCACGGAGCACGGCGGCCTTGAGGCCGATGAGCTGGGCGCACAGGACGGCGGGCAGGGCCAGCGCCGCGTCCTCGACGTCCTCGGCGCCGTGGAGCGGCCAGCTTTCGCCGAGCGGCCCGCTTTCGTCCTCCGGCGCGCCGCCGACCGCGATCACGCTGCCGGGCGGCATGGTGGCGCGAAGTTCGGTGAGGATGTCGTGGTCGTACTTGCGGGTGTACGGATCGTTCGACACGTACACGATCACGACCGTGCGCTCGTTCAGCACGGCCTTGGGGCCGTGGCGGAATCCGAGGGCGGAGTCGGAGAGCGCGACGATCTGCCCGCCGGTGAGTTCGAGCGTCTTCAGCGCCGACTCCGCGGCCAGGCCGCGCAGGGGGCCGCTGCCCAGGTAGACGATCCGTTCGGGGTCGCGGGCCAGGAGCGCGTCGATGCCCTGGTCGAGGGTGCCGTCCTGGATGATCCGCTCGGCCGTGCGGGCCAGCCGCCCGGTGAACCGGGCGTAGGCGGGGCCGCCGAGGGCGAGCAGGGCGGCGAGCGTCATGCCGGTGAAGCTCGAGGTCATCGCGAAGCCGCGGTCGTTGGAGTCGGGCGGCATCAGCAGCACGTACGAGCCGGTCCTGCCCGCGTGCTCCTGGGCCAGCCGCCCCTTCGCGTTGCAGGTGATCACCAGGTGGCGCACGTCCGACAGGCACCGCTCGGCGAGTTCGGTCGCCGCGATGCTCTCCGGGCTGTCCCCGGAGCGGGCGAAGGAGACCAGCAGGGTGGGGAGGTCTTCGGCGAAGCAGCCGCGCGGGTCGGCCACGATGTCCGTGGTGTGCACGGCGTCGACCCGCCGCCCGAGCCGCCGCGTGAGCGTGGTGGCGAGCACCTGCCCAGCGAAGCCCGACGTGCCGGCGCCGGTGAGCACCACGCGGGCCGCGGCCGGCCGCAGGAAGGCGTCGAGCTCGGGCCGGGAGGCGGCGACGATGCCGTCGATCTCCCGCCAGACGCGGGGCTGCTGGGCGATCTCACGGACGGTGTCGTCGGCGCCGGTCGCGTGAGCCAGGCTGCCGAGAAGGCCGGTCACAGGAACTCCCTTGGGATGGGGCGGTCGATCAGTGGCCGGGTTTTCCCAGCTCACCACTAGCTGGAAGAGTACTGGTCAGGATTATGGCCGTCAATGGTCGTAAACTGGTATGCTTCTGGTATGCCTCCCTCTTTTCCGCAAGGTCTGCTGAGTGACGACGCCCTGCCGCGTTACGTCCAGGTCGCCTCCCAGCTCTGGAGTGACATCACGGCCCGTGGCGCCAAGCCGGGAGACCGGCTGCCCTCCGAGCGGAGTCTGGCCATGCGCTACGCGGTGTCGCGGGACACGCTGCGCGCCGCGCTGAACGAGCTGGCGAGCCGGGGCCTGCTGGAGTCCGCCGCCGCCCGGGGGTGGTTCGTCACCGGGGCCGAGCAGGCCCCCACTCCCACAGGCGGCCACACCGTGGAGGGCTTCGCCGACTACGCGCTGAAGCACGGCCTGGCGACCCGCAGCCGGGTGCTGGAGTCGGGCGCCAGACCGGCGACCGTGAAAGAGGCAGAGACCCTGCGGATCGGCCCCGGCGCCGCGCTGTTCGAGATGCGCCGCCTGCGCTTCCTCGACGGCCTCGTCGTCGTGCTGGAGCACAACCGGGTGCCGCTGGCGCTCTGTCCCGCGCTGGCCGGCACCGACTTCACCGCCGCGTCCCTGTACGCGACCCTGCGCGGCGCCGACCCGGCGCAGTTCCCCCGGGTCGCGGACTACTCGGTGGAGGCACGGCAGCCCCGGGCCCACGAGCGCGACCTGCTGGAGATCGACGACGGCACCCCGGTGCTGGTCGCCGAGCAGCTCACCTTCAACCAGGACGGCCGCCCGCTCGAACTGACCATCCAGGTCTACCGGGGAGACCGCTACCGCTTCCGTGCCTCCATCACCGACTGAGCGGCGGACGGTGAACGGCCGCCTACGGCTCCCGGCCGGCCCCGTTCGTCGTCCGCCGTGTCAAAGGTCGAGCGATCGGCCGAGCCCGGCCAGGTAGCGGGCCAGCGCCACCCGGTTGGCGAAGTACGCGCGCAGCTCGTCGTCCGGCTCGTCGGTGAGCCTGCGGACGGGGATCGCCGTCCACAGACTGCGCAGGACCAGCGCGGCGGCGAACCCGTCGTGCTTCATCACGCTGCCGTAGCCGTCGATGACGGCCTCGTGCACGGCGGGCAGGTCCGCGGCCGGCAGCAGGCCGTCGTGGACCCGCCCGATGAGCAACTGGCCGAGGTCGAATCCGATGGCGCTCGGCGAGTTCCAGCTCCAGTCCACGGCGACGAACTCCGCCGAGGCGTCGGCGGGCACGAGCAGGTTCTGCGGGCTCGCGTCGCCGTGGACGCCGGTGTGCGGGAGCCGTTCCAGGGCCTCCAGGATCGTGGTGATCCGGCCCGCCAGGAAGGCGATGTCCTCTCTGAGCCTTTCGTCCGCGTACGGGGTGATGAGGGGGTGCCGCCAGACCTTCTCGTCCATGAGCGCCGGGATCATCAGCCGCGGGGGGACGTTCGTGACGAACGTCCGCAGCGACGTGTCGATGCCCTGCGCGGGACGCATGGCGGCCAGCTCGCCCAGCAGGCGGGCCGCGCGGTGGTAGCGGTCCAGGTCCCATGCGACCGGCGCCTGCTCGACGTCCTCCAGCCACATGACCAGGCGGTCGTCGTCCAGCACGTCCAGCCGGCACAGGCGGGGCAGGCGCAACCCGTCGGGCAGCGGCTCGCCGGCCAGGTACGCGTCGGCGTCCGCGCGCCAGGGGAACAACTCGCCCATCAGCGGACGCATGTCCTCCGGAAACTCGGCGAGCCCCTCCCACACGCGCAACGACCGTACGGACTTCACGAAGAACGACCAGCTCGCCCCGGACGTCGTGGTGCCGGCGACGCGGTGCAGGCCGGCGGTGGACAGCGCGAACGAGGGACAGTCGACCGGCTCGACATGTTGTTCGGCGATCTCGGCGCGGGGATCGTCCAGAGCCTGTCTGACCAGGTCGGTGAGGTCGTTGTGCATGGCACCAGCATGGCGGCCGCGAATCTCCCTCGCTTGAGCCACCCTTACTCAAATATCCTCGCGGCATGTCGAGCACCTGGCCCTTCTCAGGACGCGGTGAGCAACTCGCGCGGCTCAGGTCCTCGCCGGCGGGTGCGGTGGTGCTCGGGCCCGCGGGAGCGGGCAAGACCAGGCTGGTGGCCGAGGCCGTACGCGACGGGCGCAACGTCGCCTGGGTCAGGGCCACGACGGCGGCGGCCGAGCTGCCGCTCGGCGCGTTCGCGCACCTGCTCCCCGCCTCGCCGCCCTCGGCCAACCTGCTGCGATGGGCGTCGGAGTCGATCACCGCCGACGTGCTCGTGGTGGACGACGCGCACGCGCTCGACCCGGCCTCCGCCGCGCTGGTGCACTTCCTCGCCGCGCAGCGGGCGGTGCGGCTCTTCGTCACGGTACGCACCGGCGAACAGCCGCCCGACGCCGTCGTGGCCCTGTGGAAGGACGACCTGCTGCCGCGCCTGCCCCTGGAGGCACTGACCCGGGAGGAGACGGCGGAGGTCCTGGCCGCGGCTCTGGACGGCAGGGTGGAGTCCGGCTCGCTCACCCGGCTGTGGGGGCTTACCCGGGGAAACCCGCTCTACCTTCGCGAGCTCGTGCTGTCCGGGGTGCTGCGGGACGTGGGCGGGCTGTGGCTCTGGCACGGCCCGCTCCTGATGAGCACGACCATGCGGGAGACCATCGCCGCCAGGATCGGCGACCTCGACCCGCAGGAACGCTCCGCGCTGGAACACCTGGCCTTCGGCGAGCCGCTCGGGGCCGACCTGCTGGCCTCACTGACCTCGCCCGCCGCCGTCCAGGGGCTGGAGGAGCGTCAGCTCGTGACCGTCCAGGCCGACGAGCGCAGGCTCGCGGTACGGCTCGCGCACCCCCTCTACGGCGAGGTCATCCGGGCGTCGTGCGGGACCCTGCGTACCAGGACGATCCTGCACACCCTGGCCGACACCGTGTCCTCCGCCGGGCTGCGCAGGCGCGACGACATGCTGCGCGTGGCGGTGTGGCGGCTCGACGCGGGCGACAGCGCGGACCCGTCCCTGCTGCTGCGCGCCTGCGGCCACGCCCGCGCGGTGCGCGACCTGCCGCTGGCCGAACGGCTGGCCAGGGCCGCCGGCGACTCGGGTGAGGCGTGGCTGGCGCTGGCCAGCATCCTCTACCTGCTCGACCGCTACACCGAGGCCGCGGAGTACTACGCCCGCGCCTGGTCGGCGCCGCTGAGCCCGACGCACCGGATGGAATGCGCGGCGATGAGCACGCTCAACCTCGTGTGGGGGCTCGGACGCCACGACACCTCACTGCTCGGCGAAGCCATGGCCCGCACGTCCGACCCCGGCGAACGCCAGATCCTGCGCTGCTTCACGGCTTCCATCGGGATCTACACGGGCGACCTCCGCACGGCCCTGGACGAAGTGGACTCGGCCCGCCGGTCGCCCGAGCCGCTCGGCAACGCCGCCAGGGGGTCGGTGCTCATCACGGAGGCCTCGCTGCGGACGGCCACCGGCGAGACCGCCAGGGCGCTCGAATGCGTCGCCGAGCTCATGACCCTCCTGGAGGAGGAGCCGCAGGCCAAGCCCAGCCTCACCGGCCTCATCATCGACAACGGCGCGATGGCCGCCGCGATGTCAGGCGATCTCGACCGCGCCGACGGGCTCGCCGCGATGCTGGCCAGCGGGGAGGAGTCCGTCGGGTTGTGGAACCGGGTGAGCCTGCAGGCGGGCGTGCGCGGGGCTCAGTTGCTGCGGCTGCGCGGACGGCTGTCCGACGCCTTGGGCACGGGGGCCGAGGCGCTGGTCCGGCTGCCCGGCGTACCGACGATCTACGCGGGACCGTGCCTGGGCGAGATCGCGTGCGCCCACGCCCTGCGCGGCGACGCCGATGCCGCCGAATCCGTGCTCGCGCGCGCCACCGACCTGGCGCTGTCCCTGGGACCGCTGACCGATCTGCCGCTGGAGTCCGCCAGGATCTGGACTCTGGCGGCGCGGGGCGACGTTCAGGGGGCGATCGAGCGGGCGCTGGCGGTCGCGGAGTCGCCGTACCTGATGTTCACGCTCTTCGCGCTCCACGACGTCGTCCGGCTCGGCCGTCCCGGCCTGGTCGCGGACCGGCTGGCCGCGCTGCCCGTGGACGGCGCGCTCGCGCCGCTGTTCGCCCGGCACGCGGCCGCCCGCAGGGCGGGCGAGCTCCTGGCCGTCTCGGAGTCGTTCGCCCGGCTCGGCTTCCTCCTCTACGCCGCCGAGTCGGCCGCCCAGGCCGCCGCCCGTTTCGCGGAGTCGGGCGAGCCACGCAGGGCCACCGGCGCCGAGACCCGGGCCTGGACGCTCACGCAGCGCTGCCAGGGCGCCCGCACCCCCGCCCTGGTCGGCCTCTCCCTGCCCGGCCTCACGCCGCGCCAGCGGCAGATCGCCACGCTGGCCGCCCAGGGCCTGACCAACCGCGAGATCGCCTCGCGCCTCGTGCTGTCCGTGCGCACGGTCGCCAACACCCTCTACGCCGTCTATGAGAAGACCGGCACTCCTGACAGGAAGGCCCTCGCCGAGGTTCTGGAGCATCTGTAAGGGACGTCGTCGGGGACCGCGTCGCGCGCGTAGACGTGCATGAGGTAGACGCCGAACGGATTGAGCAGTGAGGGGAGGATCACCGCCCACACCGTGTTGGTCAGGCCGAACGCGGAGAACGTCATGAGGTGGGGATCACCAGGGCCGTCGCGGGCACCATGAGCGCGCCGAGCACAAGTGCGAAGCTGAAGCGTCTGGCGGCGAAGCGGTTTCCTGCGTGTGTCCGCGCCGGCCCATGCCCATGCCCTGCCGGTCAGTCCGATCGGCACCACTCCTGCCGGGCTGCTGCACGCCGCGACGTCCGTACCGAACCACCTGGTCAGCGAGCTGCAGGACCTGCGGCCGCCGCTCGGCGTGGCCGTCGATCTGACCGTCGAGGACGGCGCGTTCGTCCTCGGCGACTCGGCCGGCCTGGGCGTCACGATCGACGAGGACGCGATCGCCTCGCTCCCCCGCCGGCCCGGCGGCGCCACGGCGGGCGGCGCCCCCGGCGTCCGGCCGGAGCACGCCGGACGGCGGCTGCTGGGGGTGGCCGGCGCCTGATCCGCCGGGGCTCGCCGTACGGGAGAGCCCCTGAGGTTCAGCCCGGGGCGACGGACGTGGACAGGCGGTCCAGGGTGAGCTTGAGCATCGGCGCGGCGGTCCCGCCGAAACCGGCCCGCGCCTGCTCAGCTTCCGCGTGCCGCAGCTCCCCGCCGTCCGGTGATCGGTAGTTGGCGAAGCCGGTGACGTGCAGATCGGGCAGTACGAGCCAGGCGTAGGCCTGATCCGGTTGGCCGGAAGGGTTCTGGATCACGAGCCCGGAGCCGTTGAGCGGCCGGTACGGCCCGGTCAGCGCGGGTGCGGCGAAGCCGTAGAGCCCGGTGGGCGCGCGATCGGCCGGGTGGAAGCTGTGCCGCTGGGTGCTGAAGAAGAGGTAGTACCACGACCCGTGCACGACGACGTGCGGCCGTTCCAGCTCATGGTTGACGCCCTGCGCCACGAGGAGAGGCGGGAGCAGCGACCAGGCGCCGGCCCGGGCGGCGGCCAGGGCGACGGCGCCGGTGAAGCGGTCGTCCCAGGCGGTGGACGCGGCGACGAGCAGGTAGTCGCGCCCGTCGGCGGGGTCGCGGAACCAGCCGGGATCGCGAAATGCCCGGATGTTCCCCGCCGACCCCGTCTCCTCATCGGCGGGCAGGTACATCAGACCGTCGGAGCGGAGGATCTCCCGGTGTTCCTCGTCCGGCGCGGGCGCGTCACCGCCGGAGAACCGGCGCAGGCGCGTCTCGACGACGCTCTGCCGGAAGGTGGGGCGTGCTTCGCCGCGTCGCCCGGCGGCCGTGTAGAACACCGACACCGTTCCGTCCGGCCGGCGGACCGCCGATCCCGACCACTCGCGGCTGCCGGGCGAGGCGCCGTCGGCGAAGGCGTTCCCGAGGTCCTTCCATCCGCCGTCGTTCCTGGCGATCAGGCGGATCCGGGCCTGGTCGTGACGCTCCTCAGGGTGTCCGAGTGCCGGAGCCGACAGTGCCATCCACACCTCGCCGCCGCCGATCAGGGCCGTCGAGCCGTCCTCCTCCTGGACCGGCCACAGGTCCCAGAGATCGTGGCCCGGCAGGATCCGCGGCAGGGCCTTGGGGTCGAAGGCGGGCGCCGTGGTCGCGTCGTTCTCCACGAGCAGGTCGAGATGCCGGCTGGTCCAGAGCGCCGGTCGGCCACCGGTCACGCTCCGCCCCGCCCGTGCCTCAGGGTCATGGACGACCTCAGCTTTCGCTCGTCGGATGGGATGTGCTGTCAGCCCTTCAGTGAGCCCTGGAGCAGGGCCTTGACGAAGTGCCGCTGGAAGATGAGGAAGATCGCGAGCGTGGGGGCCAGGATCAGCAGCGATCCGGCGCACAACAGCGGGATGTCGGTCCCCCACTGACCCTGGAAGGCGCCCAGGGCGCCGGACATCGTGCGCTTGGCCGGGTCGTCCACCAGGACGATGGCCAGCAGGAACTGGTTCCAGGTCCACAGGAACAGCAGGATGCCCAGGGACGAGATCGCCGGCATGGCCAGGGGGACGTGGATGCGCCGGAAGAGCTGCCACACGTTGGCGCCGTCCATGCGTGCGCTTTCCGACAGCTCCGCGGGCATGTTGACGAAGTGGGCGCGCATCCAGAAGACGCTGAACGGCATGAACAGGCCGATGAGCGGCAGGATGATCGCCCACCGGGTGTTCAGCAGGCCCATGTCGCGGATCTGGTAGTACAGCGGCGTGATGATGCCCTCGAAGGGCAGGGTCAGGCCGAGCACGAACAGCGGGAAGACCACCCGGCCGCCGATCACGCGCAGGTGGCCGATGGCGAAGCCGGCCATCGTGCCCAGCAGGATCGAGATCGGCACGACGCCCAGCACGATGAGGGTGCTCGACCACAGCAGCGCGCCCATGTTCGCGGCCTCGAAGGCCCGCAGGAAGTTGCCCCACCGCGGGTCGTCGGGCCAGGCGAGCCCGGCAGGGTAGGTGCCCGAGGGGTGCAGGGCGGTGACGAACAGGCTGAGGAACGGCAGCAGCGTGACCGCCATCATGACGACGAGCAGCAGCCGGCCGGTCCAGGACTCCCGCCGGGAGGTGATCACCGCTTGCCGTCCTTCGCGAACCACTGGATGGGCAGGGCGCAGGCGATCACGAGGAGCATGAGGACCATGGCCAGGGCCGAGGCCGTGCCCACCTCGCGTTCGGAGAAGGCCAGGTAGAAGATCTGCAGGCCGGGCACCATCGTCGTGTTGCCCGGCCCGCCCTGGGTGGCGATGTAGATGATGTCGAAGCTGGCCAGGGCCGCGATGACGGTCACGGTGACGCAGACGGCGATCTCCTGCCGCAGGCTGGGGACCGTGATGGAGACGAACTCCCGCCACGGCCCGGCGCCGTCCAGCCGGGCCGCCTCGTACAGGGCGGGGTCGATCTTGCTCATGCCGGCCAGGAGCAGCAGCGTGCACAGGCCGAGCAGCACCCATGCGCCGATCATGCCGACCGCAGGCAGGGCGGTGTCGAAGTCGCCCAGCCAGGCCCGGGTCACCCCGCCGAGGCCGGCGAGCGCGAGGAGCTGGTTGATCACTCCGGTGGAGGCCAGCAGCCAGCTCCACGCGATGCCGGCGGCCACCAGCGGGATGACCTGCGGCAGGAAGAGCACGGTCCGCGCCACGAGGGCGAGCCGGCTCTGGGCGATCCGCCGGATCGTGGCGGCGATGGCCAGGCCGAGCAGGACCGGGATCGCGCTGAAGAAGACGATCAGCTCGCCGGCGTTGATCAAGGAGTCGAACAGGTCGGGGTCGGTGAACACCTTGCCGTAGTTGGCCGTTCCTACCCAGGTGGACGGGCCGATGCCGTCCCACTCGTACAGCGAGTACTGGAACGTCAAGGCGACGGGGCGCAGGACGAAGACCGCGTAGAAGGCGAGCGCCGGAACGATGAACAGCCAGCCGGCCAGACCGCGCAGCCTGGTGCCGGCCGGTCGCCGGTGCGCGGACCGGGGCGTCACGTGGCTCAGTTCCCTTCGAGCTGGCGGGCGTAGTCGGCTTGGACCGTCTTCAGCAGCCCCTGCGGCGTCTGCTCGCCGGCCACCAGTTTCTGCAGGTTGGGGGTCCAGCTCTTGGCGTAGATGGCGCCGGTGGCGTTGGCGATGAAGTCCATCGCGCCGTTGTCCTCGGCGATGTCCGCCCCGGCCGCCAGGGTCGCGGCGGTGACCTTGTCCCCGGCCACCTCGGGCATGTACGCGTCGGCCGGTCCCATCGGGCGTGATCCGCCGACCTCGACGCCGAGGTCGCGGGCCCGCTTGTCGGTGGCGACCCAGTTGAGGAAGAAGGCGGCGCAGCCGGCGTTCTTGGCGTTCGCGGCGATGCCGAAGGTGAGCGGCGCCGACATGGCGGCGCGCTTGCCTCCCTGCTGCGCCGGCGGCATCAGGAAGAAGCCGGCGTCGCCCGGCAGCTGCTTGTCGAGGTTGCCCGACTCCCAGTCGCCGTTGAACATGAACAGGCCCTGGCCGTCGATGAAGCGACTCATCATGGTCGCGTAGTCGACCGCGTTGACATCCTTCGGGAAATAGCCCGCTTTGATCCATTTTTCCAGGTGCTGGGCGGCCTGCAGATTCGACGGGGTGTCGATGGTGGCGCCGGGCTTCTGGAAGATCCAGTCGTTGACGGGCCCCGCCGGGCCGTAGGCGGCCATGAGGTTCTGCAGCGGGAACGCCAGCCCGCCGGTGGCTCCGCCGTTGAACTGCATGATGGGCGTGAGGCCCGCCTGCTTGGCCTTGTCGAGGGCCTGGTCGAGCTCGGCCAGGGTGGCGGGCGGTGCCGACATGCCGATCCGGGCGGCGAGCTTCTTGTTGTAGAACAGGCCGGTCATGCTCATGTTGAGGCCCAGAGCGTAGAGGGAGCCCTCGCCGCGCGGGCGGCCGCCGGGGCCCAGGCGGAGTTGCTGGAGTTGCGAGGCCGGCCATTTGTCCCAGCCGAAGGACCGCGCGTAGCCGTCGAGGTTCTTCAGCAGGTTGTCCTTGACGAGTTCGGAGACCTGGGGAAGGCGCATCAGGTCGGGCGGGTTGTCCGCCAGGACGCGGGGGGCGTTCTGGGTGATCACCGCGAACTGGTCCTCGCGGATGTCCCAGGTCACGTTCGGGTGCTGCTTGGAGAACTCGGTGGTCAGCGCCTTGGGCAGCGGGAAGCCGGTCTCGAAGTAGCCGCTCATCGTCACCGGCGCCGTACCGCAGGTGGGAGCGGCCGACTGCGCGGAGGTGCCGGTGGCGGTGGGTTGCGCGACGTCGCCGCCGGGAGCGGCGCAGGCGGCGGTCAGCGTCCCCATGGCGATCACCAGTGCGGCTCCGGCCCTGCCGGGGCGAACGCGACGAGCCATGTGCATCTCCTCTGCTGCAGGGGACGCTCGCACCCGGCTGATGTGCCGCGCCCGTTGCTAAATCGTGTTAGCGCCCGACAGTCTCACGGCGCACGTCGTACGATGTCAACCCCCTGCAACTCACCGTCCGACGATCGGAGGTCCCGGGTGAGCCCTCGCCGGGTCACGCTGGCCGATGTGGCCAAAGCCGCGGGCGTCTCCCGCCCGACCGCCTCGCTCGTGCTGTCGGGCCGCGGTCGCGAGCTGCGGATCTCTCAGGACGTCGAGCAGCGGGTGCTGAGGACCGCCGAGGAGCTGCAGTACCGGCCGAACATCGTCTCCAGGGGCCTGCGTACGGGCACCACCCGGACCATCGGCTTCGTCTCCGACACGGTCGCGACCTCGCGGCTGGCCGGCGACATGATCAAGGGGGCGCTGGAGGCCGCCCGTGAGCGGGGATTCATGCTCTTCATCGGTGAGACGGAAGGAGACGCCGAGCTCGAACGGCTCCTGCTGCAGGCCATGCACGACCGCCAGGTGGACGGGCTCGTCCTGGCCTCGATGTTCACCAGGACCATCGAGGTGCCCCCGTCCATCACGGCCTCCCCCGCCGTCCTGCTCAACGCGCTGCCCGCGCAGCCCACTCGCCTGCCCTCCGTCCTGCCCGACGAGGTGGAGGCCGGCCGCCGCGCGGCCCGAGTCCTGCTCGACGCCGGCCACCGCGACGACATCTACCTGATCGGCGCGGGCCCCGCCCTGCGCGACGTGCCTCCGGAGAGCGTCGCGGCGGTGGAACGGCTCATCGGCATCAGGGAGGCGTTCGCCGAGGCGGGCGTCGAGGCGGCGGGCGCTCGCCCGTGCCCCGACTGGCAGCAGGACCTCGGCCTGGCCGCGACGCGGGACCTCCTCGATTCGGCGCGCCCACGGGCGCTGATCTGCTTCAACGACCGGATCGCCATGGGCGCCTACCAGGCACTCGGCGACGCCGGGCTCGACGTTCCCGGCGACGTGTCCGTCGTCTCCTTCGACGACCATCCCATCGCCTCGTGGATCCGGCCCAAGCTGACGACGGTGGCCCTGCCGCACTACGAACTCGGCCGCAAGGCCGTCGACGTGCTCTTCACCGAGCTCGGCCGCGACCATGCGACTGCTGACCGACGGGGTGAGGTGCACCGGGTGCCGATGCCGGTGCGCGACCGCGAGTCCATCGCGCCGCCGTCCGCGTGATCCACCCGGCCTACCACTCGAAGGCCCAGTCCTGGTTCGCGAGATTACCGGCCTCGGTGTCGGGCACGCAGTCCCACACTTGCAGGAGGGCGCCGGGCCTGGGCACCCCGCCACTGGTGAAGGCCGGATTATCGGCATCGAGGCACTTGCCGCTGTGGATCCCCATCAGAATCTTGGCGTTGGGGTCGCCATCCTCGAATATCTGCGGCATCCAGCGCTGGTTGGTGTTTCCGGTGCACTGCCAGAGAATCACCTTGGCGCCATTGTGCGTGCCGAAACCGGCGACGTCCAGGCAGTAATCTCCGAACCACCTGATCTCGTACCCATTCCCGCCCACGAGGTTAAAGGAGAAGGTGGCGCGTTGACCGGGTCGTCCCAGGACGATCGGTGTGCCGTTGGGGCAGGCGGCGTCGTCGGGGATGTAGCAGCTCGGGCGGATGGAGAAGTCCGCCATCAGGCCTGAGTGCCTGTTGGTGATGTAAGTGGAAGGGCCGTGGCGAAGCGTGTTCGCCAGAGCCGGCGACACGTCGGCGAGCAGCAGAAGTGTCGCGCCGAGCAGCTTGAGGACGAGTGCACATCTTCTTCTCGACATCGCTTCCCCCTTTACGGGTTCTCACGAGGCAGAACATATGTACGCGCTGGGCTCGAACACCTATTTGTTGCAGCCTATCGACAACCCTCCTAACGCAGGTCAACAACCTGACCAAATTCCCTCAAGTTGGTCGGCCTGTTTCCGGGCGGGGTGAGAAGACCGGCGAAGGGGTTGTCACGGAGATCTTCCATCGTCTGGAGGAGGTCTCCGGCGTGGAAGACGACCATGACGGCCGGGTCGCCCGTCACGGTGGTGCCCAGCACCGTGAGCGACACGGGCCAGAGCAGCAGAAGCGCGCCAACAGCGACCGCGCTCCGAGGAGGCGAGGCGCTTGAGGAGGGCCTGGTCGATGGTGATGTTGATGCCTGGCTTGCCGTTCATGGCGGCGGCTTTCCGGTGGGGCTCGGCTGGTGTGCCGGGCAGGTGGCGGCACGCATGATCGCACTTGGGAGTGGCGTGCGCACGGAGTGTGGACACGCTCGATTGCAGCGTGGTTGACGGCCGCTGATTCACAGGACGAAACGGAACATCCGCCCCGGCTGAGTTCAACCGGGAACCAGTGGCGCCCATGGATGGTGAGCTTGGCGGCAGTGGGGCGTCGAGCTGACGACGTCCGGTCATGCATTTCCGCAGTCGCAGCGCTTGTGGATGTGATCGGCGACGGGCAGAGCAACTCTCCGATCAAGTGGAGCTAATGGTGAATGAGCCAGGGGGATGTTTGCCATGATGAGGGGAGCCAGGTCGAGCCACGGTTGCGAGTCGGCTGCGGGTGATCGACCCTGCACTGAATCCGCCCAGGTTCTGGTCTGCGTCTCCATAGCGTGGCCTGGACGGACTCCCCAGGTCTCCCGGATCTCCGGTCTGAGTGTGTGAGGCGACAGGAGCCGACCGGCGTCGGTCGATGACCGTGCTCTGGCGCCTGCTGGCCCGCTCCCTGACCCGCGCGGTGGTCGTGTGCGCGGGTCATCCGTGCTCCGCGTGCGTGGACGGCTTGTCCGGCGGGAGGGCGGGCGTGGCGGGCGTCGGGCCGGGCCGTGGGGGTCAGGGCGCCGGTACGGTTACGCGCATGGCGAGCATGCGGGCCTCCCGGGCCGCTGCGCGGGCCTGTTCGTGGAAGTCGGGGGCGGCGCAGGCGAACAGGGTCGTGCCCTCCTCGCCGCCGAGGGCGCAGGCGTACACCGGGGAGCCCGGGCTGAGTTCGTCGGTGATCGTGCCGCCCTCGACCACCCGGACGAGCCGGCTGCCGATGGCGTCCGCGATCCACAGGGCGTCCTCCGAGTCGAGGCAGGCCCCGTCGCCGGCGACCTGCAGCTGCCCCAGCGCCTCGGCCACGCCGCGGTCGGCGGGGAGCGGGCCGAACTCCGCCCACGTCCGGCGGTTGACCAGTTCGCCGTCGCCCGTGAGGTCGAACGCGGTGACGCGGTTGCCGAACGTCTCCACGACCACGAGCACACCCCCGGGGGTGATGGCGCTGCCGTTGGGGAACCAGAGGTCGTCGGCCACCTCCGTGACGTGGCCGTCGGGGTCCACCCGGTGCAGCGAGGTCGGCTCCAGCGGGGCGCCGCCCATCAGGTCGAAGCCGAAGTTGCCCACATAGGCGCGGCCCTGGTCGTCCACGACCATGTCGTTGAGGTGTCCTGCGGCGTGCTTGCCGAGGTCGGCGTGGACCGCGAGGGTCCCGTCCGGTTCGCGGCGGAGGATCTTGCGGTCGCGCATGGAGACGATCAGCAGCCGTCCGTCGGGAAGCCAGCCCAGGCCGGAGGGCTGCTCGGGGACGTGGGCCTCCTCGCGCACGTCCGACCCGTCCTCGCGCATGGACCGCACCCGGTGGGTGTAGAAGTCGGAGAACCAGAGCCGCCCGTCGCGCCAGCGCGGCGCCTCCAGGAAGCTGAAGCCCTCGGCCACGGTGGTGGTCTGCGTCATGGTCGTCCTCCTTGCGAACGTGGTTCTGACGTTGTACGGCGGGCGCGCAGGCGTTCGACGGCCTGGCGCGGGCCGGGGCTCTCGACGGCGACGATCACGGCGAGCAGCGCCGCGTACAGGAGCTGGGTGGAGAAGTCGGGCAGGGCGGTGACCGCGACGATCTGCGCGAGCAGCGCCACCGACAAGGTCCCGGCCAGCAGTCCCAGCGGGGCGCCGCAGCCCCCGGCCAGCGAGACGCCGCCGAGCAGGGCGGCCACGACGGCGAGGATCAACGGCTGCAGCCCGGGGTCCGGGTTGGCCGAGGCGTAGCTGTAGCCGAGCAGGGCGCCGCCCAGCGCCGCCAGCGTTCCCGACAGCGTGAAGATGCCGACGATGCGCCGGTCCACGCCGACGCCGGCGACGCGGCTGGCCCGGCGGTCGCCGCCGATGGCGCGCAGCTCGCGTCCCAGCCTGGTCAGGCCCAGCACGGCCGCGGCGGCGAGGAACGCCGCCAGCGTCAGCAGGCTCCGCGGCGACAGGACGCCGGCGATCGGCTGGTCCACCCACAGGGTCGCGTCGGCGTTGGCGTAGGTCTTGCTCAGTCCGCCGGACATCGTGTACGTCAGCCCCAGCAGCGCGATGTACGTCGCGAGCGTGACGGGCAGCGACGGAATGCGTAACCGGGCGATCAGCCCGCCCTGCAGCGCGCCGACCGCGGCACCGGCGGCCACCGCGGTCAGCACGCCCATGACCGGGGAGCGCGCGCCGGTCTGGACGGCCAGCATGCCGCCGAGCGCGTACGTCCCGGCGACCGACAGGTCGAACTCGCCGGCGATCATCGTGATGCCGATCGCCAGGGCCAGCAGGCCGAGCTGGGCGAAGCCCTGCAACGCGTTGTAGACGTCGAACGGTTCGAGCGGCCTGCCGCTCAGTAGTGGCGAGCAGGCGAACGCGGCCAGTACGAGGAGGAGGGAGAGGGTGGGCATGGCATGTTCCGGCCGCCGCCGGGCCCACGCCCGGCTGGTCTTCAGAGGGCCTTTCGAGTGGCCCGTCCGGCGGTCCGTTCGGCGGGTCATCGCCGGCCCCTGCCGGAGCGTACGTGCACGACGAGGACGACCGTGAGCACGAGGAGTCCCTTCACCAGGATCTGCACGCCTGTCGAATAGCCCCGCAGCAGCAGTATGTCGGAGATGACGGAGATGAGCACCGCTCCGCCCAGCGTCCGCACGGCCGAGCCGTGGCCGCCGGAGATCGCGGTGCCGCCCACGAGGACCGCCGCGATGGCGTCGAGGGTGAGGGTGCCGCCGAGCGTCACGGTGGCGGAGGTGGTGAACGAGGCGAGGAAGGTCCCGGTCAGGGCGACGCACGCGCCGGCGACGGCCCACGCGATCACGGTCACCCGGCCGACGGGCAGGCCGGCCGCGCGGGCCGCGGCCCGGTTCTCGCCGACCAGGTACAGCTGCCGCCCGGCCGTCGTACGGCGCAGCGTCCACTCGACGATCACCGTGACCGCGAGCAGGACGTACACGGCCAGCGGCAGGCCCAGCGGCGTGGAGTTGAGCACCTCGAACCCGCGCGCCGCGGGGTAGACCGTGGTGCCACCGCCGAACCAGGTGGCCGCGCCGCCGATCGCGAACCCGCCGGCGATGGTGAGCACGATCGGGTCGGCCTTCCAGTAGCCGATGACCGCGCCCTGGACGGCGTTGAGCGCGACGCCGGCCGCGAGCGCGACCAAAAGGGCGGCTCCCAGGCCGAGGTGCTGCGTGCCGAGGAAGAACATCGCCACGACGGTCGCGATCTGGGAGGTGGCCAGGGACACGCCGGACCCGGCGATCATCACCATGGTCGCGCCGACCGAGGTGATGCCCACGAAGGCGGCCGAGGCGAGGATGGCGCGCGCGTTGTCGAGGGTGAGGAATCGGGGCGTCGTCAGGGCCGGGACGAGCAGCAGCGCCAGGAGGAGCAGGAGGAGTACGGCCAGGCTGGACGGGACGACACGCGGCGGCGGCCACCTGCGCGGCGTGATGCGCACCGCGCCGCCCCCGGGGTCGTCGGCCGTCATGCCTCCTCCGCCCCATGCGTCATGTCCCGCATCAGCACCGCCCCGTCCACGTCCCCCTCGTACCGCCCCACCACCCGCCCGTCCCGCATCGTGACGATCACATCGCCCAGTTCGAGCAGCTCCTCCAGCTCAGTGGAGGCGAAAATCACGACAAGTCCGGAATCGGCGGCCTGGCGCAGCAGCCGGTGGATCGCCGCGCGCCCACCGACGTCCACCCCCCGGGTCGGCTCGTCCAGCAGCAGGGCGAGGACGTCCGCGTTCTCCAGGCACCGGCCGACGAACGCCTTCTGCTGGTTCCCGCCGCTCAGCGTCACCACCGGATCGTCGAGCCGCTCCTGCGGCAGCCCCGAGCGTTCGGCGAGCGACCGGGCGACGCGCCGCTCGTGGCCCGGCCGCAGGACGCCGGCGCGTCCCAGCGCGGGCAGGCGGGTCGCGACGAGGTTCCACGCGGTCGGCTTGCCGAGGAACAGCCCCTCGGACTTGCGATCGTTGGAGACGAACGCGACGCCGCCCCGGGCGGCCCGCACCGGGTCGCGGATCGCGACCGGCCGTCCGCGCAGCGAGACGGTTCCCGTGGCTGCGGGGTGCAGGCCGGCCAGGGCGCGCAGGACGTCGGACGCGCCGCTGCCGAGCTGCCCGGCCAGCGCGTGGACGCGGCCCGCCCGGGCGGTGAGGGTGAAGCCGCCGAGCCGTCCCGGCACGCGCAGGTTCTCGATCTCCAGGGCACGCGCCGGGTCAGGGGCCGGCCCGCGCGCGGCGGACGGCCGCTGGCGCGTCTCGCCGAGCATCCGGGTGATCAGCTCGTCCACGGTCTGCTGGGCGGGGGGGGGGGGGGGGGGGGGGTGGTACGACCAACGCGCACCGG